>DATNMZ010000136.1:0-9542 GCA_035602095.1 Thermoanaerobaculia bacterium | reverse complement strand
TCGAGCGTGCGGGAGTGCAGAGTGTCGCTCTCCCCCTCGGCGGTCGGGACCGTGAGCAGGCCGGCGGGCTTGTCCACGACGATCACGTCGTCGTCCTCGTAGAGCACGGAGAGCCGCGTGCGGACGCGGCGGCGCGCGGGGCGGTCCGCGTGGAACGACAGAGAGACGCCTTCCGGCACGTCGAGCCCGGGTTCGTCCACCGTCTTACCGTCACGGTCGATGCGGCCGGCGCGCACCGCCTCCCGGGCCGCCCGGCGCGAGAGACCGAATGTCCGCGCGACCGAGAGATCGAGCCTCATCGGGTGCGCCCGCGCCCTTCCGGCGCTCTTGCCGCTGCCGGGACTCGCACCTCGACGAAAAACTGCGGCTCGCCGATCCGGGCGCCCGCGCGCGCGTCCGGGCCAAACATCGCGACGGGGCGGAATTCGGATTCGACGAACGCTCCCAGACGGCGCGAATAGTCCGTGCCGAACGCGCGGAAACCCTCTCCGACGGCGAGCGCATTGATCAGGAGGAGCGCGTCCGGCGGCCGCTCTCGGAGGAGGCGGACGATGCGTTCCTCTCCCGCGGCGTCGAGGTGGCCGGGCCAGAACTGTTCGAGCGGCAGCGGATTCCTTGCGCCGAGCGCGTACTCGAAGAAACCCGCTTCCGGAAAACCGGTCAGCGTCGCGGAAACCGGGAGCCGCGCGGTCAAGTCCGCGAGAACGAGCCGGGCCGTCCGGGCTTGATGCGCGGGGAGCACGACGGGGCCGGCCGGAGTCTCGAGCCTCTCCCAGCCCGGAGAGCGGTAGGCCGCCGTGAGCGACAGGATCCGGAAAAGGAGAAAGATTCCGAGGGCGCCGCGGACGAGCGCGGGGAAGGACCGGCCGATGGAGGGCGCAAAGCGCTCCGCGCCGCGCGACGCGGCCGCGAGCGCGACGAGGATTCCGAGCGGGAGGAAGAAGGCGTTGTACGGGCCCGTGTAGCCTGCGGCCAGCAGGAGCCTCCCCGCAAACAGAAGTGCCAGGAAGAGGACGCCGTCGGAGATCCCCGGAGCAGGGTCGGCGTCGGGGCGCCGCAGGAACACGGAGCGGACTCGCAGGATCGCGACGGCGGCGCAGATCACCGGAACGGCGCGGAGAAGAGGCGGAAGGCGGTCGGGAGCGAAAGTCCACGATTCGTGGGAGAAGTGAAACGGGAGCGCGCACCCCGCGAGGATCGCGAGACAGGCGATGTCGATCGAACGGCTGGCTCCCGGGGAGAGAGGCCGGACCCTCTCCGAGACCGCCGCGCCGAGGATGAGAAGGACGACCGCGAGCAGCAGCACGATGGCCGCGAGAGCGACCTCCGCCAGCCGGAGCCCGGGCGCGTCGAGCCCCGCAAATGCGCGATAGACGTTCTGAAACGCCTGAGGCGGGCGGAGCAGGGCGAGCCAGCCGTCCGCGACGAGGCGCGGCACCGGCAGTCCGGCCGACAGCGCGGCATAGAAGGCGGCCGCCGCCGCGGCGGGCGAGGCCGCGAGGAGCCACAGCGATCGAGGACGGCGCCGCGTGTCGAGAGCGGCGGCCACGATGCCGGCGAGCCCGAGCTCCGGCCGCGAGACGAGCGCCGCAAAGAGGCAGAGGGCCGCCGCGGCGTCCCGCGCGCGGGAGACGGGGCCGGACAGAAGAGCCATCGCGCCGGTCACGGCCGCCACCGCCATCGCGGTGTCCACGCTGAACGGAAACAGCCACCCGCCGGGGCGCAGAAAAAAAGCGAGAGCGACGGTCAGCCCCGCGGCGAGGGCCGCCCCCGGTCCCGCGATCGCGCGCTCCGCGAGGCGCCGCAGCGCTTCGAGCCCGGCGAGCGCGACCGCGAGGTGGAGAACCGTCCGCGCGGGGAAGGACCGGCCCGCCAGCCGCTCGACGAGGGCGCCGGCATAGGGCGCCAGCGGGCCGTGGTGGAAGTGGACGTCGCGGTAGAGGAGCTCGCCCTCCGCGAGCCTCCGCGGCACCATGAGCTCGCGCCCCGAGTCGACGAAGGGCTCCATCCAGCGGTTCCAGGAGACGAGGAGGAGGATGAAGAACACCGCGTAGGGAAAGAGAATCCGCAGCGTCTTCGGCGCGTCGAAAGAACGCGAACTGGCTCGCGGTGCGGCGCGCACCGCCGGATCGTACTCGAAGGCGCGCTCCGGCATCGGCCGGGGACTTGCTACGCTCTCCCGGAGTGACCCTTCTCGAACGTCTCGACAAGTCGGGCCTGCGCCGCCTCGGGACTCCCGGAAAGGGCTTTCGCTATGTCCGGGCGGACGGCCGTCCGGCGTCGGCGGCCGACGTGGCGCGGATCCGCGCCCTGAAGATCCCGCCGGCCTGGAAGGAGGCGCGGATCCACCCCTCCCCGAAAGGCTCGCTCCAGGCCGTGGGCCAGGACGCCGCCGGGCGCTGGCAGTACCTGTATCACCCGGCGCGCGAGGCCCGGCGCGAGAGGGAGAAGTTCGAGCGGCTCCTCCACTTCGCGCACGCGCTTCCCAGGATGCGGCGGGCGGTCCTGCGGGACCTCGCCCTTCCCGGCCTGCCGCGGGAGAAGGTCCTGGCCTGCGTGCTGCGGATCCTCTCGACCTGTTTTCTGCGGCCGGGAAGCGAGGTCTATGCGGAGGAGAACGGCAGCTACGGCATCTCCACGCTGCGCCGGAAGCACGTCGCGGTCCGCGGCGATCTCGTCGTCTTCGATTTTCCGGGGAAGTCGGGCAAGCAGCAGTACCGGGAGCTCAGGGACCGCCGCGTCGCCCGGATCGTCCGCGAGCTGACGCGAGGTCCCGGGGAAGTGTTCAAGTACCGGGACGCGGAAGACCGGTGGGTGGACATCCACCGAAGGGACATCAACGCATACATCAAGGAGGTCATGGGAGAACGCTTCTCCGCCAAGGACTTTCGCACCTGGGCGGGGACGCTCATCTGCGCCTGCGCCCTGGCGAAAGCCGGGACGGATCCCGACGAGACGAAGTCCTCGCGCAAGAGCAAGGTCGTGGCCGCCATCCGGCAAACGGCGGAGCAGCTCGGCAACACGCCGGCCATCTGCCGCTCCTCGTACATCTATCCCGCGGTCCTCTCGAGCTTCGACCGCGGCCGGGTCATCGACCGATACTTCGAGAACGTCGAGCAGCTCGTCCGGCGGCGCGCTCCCGGGCTGCACGGGTCCGAAAGGGCCCTTCTGAAGCTGCTCGAGAAGCAGGCGTCGTAGCCTCGAGACCGGCGAGCCCGTCGGAAAGTCTGGAGACCATCTGCGAACTCCCGGGTCTCGAGCCCGAACTCTCAACCCTTAGACTGCCCCCGTGCAGGAGAAGATGTCCAGCCGGAATCGGCTCGTGCGGGCGCTCGGGTCCGCGACATCGCACCTCTGGTTTCCCGGCACTCTCTTCTTCGCGCGGCACGTCCCGCGTTGGATCTCCTATCCGCTCGCGAGAGCGATCGGAGGCGGCTACTTCCGCCTGCGCCCCAAGTACCTCGCTTCCATTCGCGCGAACCTCGCGACCATCCTGGAGGAAGACCCTCTCTCGGAGCGGGTGCGCGAGACGGCGCAGGAGATGGTCCGCGGACACGCGTCCGCCTGGTTCGACTTTCTGCACTTCGCGAGCCTGCCTCCGGCGGAGTCGGCCCGGCTGGTCGAGAGCGTCGAGGGCTTCTCCCGGATCGTCGCGGGCCGCGCGGCGGGCCGGGGCGTGCTCCTGTTGACGGCCCACCTCGGGAACTGGGAAGTCGGCGGCCTCATGCTCGCGGAGGTGCGGCAGCCCATCCACGTCGTGCTCGTTCCGGACATCTTTCCGGGCGTGGAGAGTGTGCGGCGGCGAATGCACGAGCGCGCGGGCGTGACCGAGATCCCGATCGACAACAGCTTCGGGCCGACGCTCGCCGTGTTGCGCGCCCTCGAGCAGAACGCCATCGTGGCGATGCAGGGGGATCGGGATTTCAACAACACGGGAATCGCCGTTCCGTTCTTCGGACGGCAGGCCTACTTCCCGCGCGGCCCCTTCCGCGTCGCCATGGCGACGGGCGCGGCCGTTCTTCCCGCGTTCATCCTTCGCACCGCGGATGGGCGCTACCGGGCCGTCATCGAGGAGCCCCTGACGATCGTGAGGGAAGGGGACCGCGACGCCGCGCTTTGCGCGAATCTCGCGCGGTACGTCGAGATCCTCGAACGCTACATCCGGACGTACCCGGAGCAGTGGTACTGCTTCTATCCGTTCTGGGACGATCCGTCGAGGAAGTAGTTATCAGTTATCAGTTATCAGTTATCGGTTAGTTCATGGTTCACAGCGAAGCGAACCGACAACTGAAAACTGAGAACTGACGACTTCCTAAAAGGCGACCACGTCCGCGACGCTCGCCAGATTCCCGTTCGGATTGACGTACGTCTTGACCGCGCCGGTCGTCGAATCCGTGACCGTGATCGTGTACTGGACGTTCGAGAGCGCGCCGTAGAAGACCCAGTACTTGTCGTTGAAGGCGCGGCCGTCCACGACCTTCACCACGAGCTCGATGTTGTTGGCGGAAAAGAACCAGAACTCGCCGGTGTCCGAAGTCAGGGCCATCCCGTTGCCGATCCCGCTCGTCCCCTGGGAGGGAACGCTCCACGCGACCTGCACCTTGAACCGGCCGGCGTTCAAGCAGAGGGTCGTCCCGTCGACGACGCACGGGGCAGCCTCCGCGGCGCGGGCCGGCGAGGGGGCCGCCACGAACAGGGCGCAAAGCGCAAGCGAGACCGCGATCCGGCGAATTCTCGAGCGGGCCTGGCGGGGCATGGGTCCTCCTGTTCCTCGGGTCAAAGGTACCAACATCCGGCCCGGCCCGGATAGTCCCCTCAAATGCGGGGCCTTCTGGCAGATACGGCTGCCACGAAGAAAGCGTCGTAGTGCCGGGCGAGCTCTTCGACGTCAGGAAGGATCCGCGGCTCCTCGAAGCCGGCGGCGTGAAAGGCCCGGCGCCAGTTCTCCGGCGTCAAGAAGCCGTGGTTCGGACGCGTCGCCTCGTCGGTTGCGACCCCGGTGAAGTTTTCGAGGAAATTGAACACGAACTCGACGTAGATCGGCTGGCCGTCGAAGGGGCGGATGCACTCGGAGAAAACGGCCGTACCGCCCGGCCTCAGCGTCAACCGGATCCGCTGGAGGGTGGCGGCGAGGTCTTTCGCGATGTGCACTGTGTTGACGGCGTAGACCACGTCCGCGATCTCCGAAGCAATGCCCTGGTCGGGGAAGTCCCGGTCCATGTCGACGCGCAGGAACTCGGCGGGGAGATGGGGGAAGCGGCCGCGGATCGCGCGTTCCGCGCGCCGGAGGAAGGTCGGGACGACCTCGCTGAAAACGTAGCGCTCGATCCGGGAGAGGGCGCCGTCCCGGGCGAGCCGCTCGGCCACGGCGAGCGCCGCGGATCCCGAGCCGCCTCCGAGCTCGACGATGGTCGCCGCCCGGTCTGTCGGAAGGGCCCGCACGACCGCCTCGGCGCCGAGCCGGTTGTTGATCGCGTAGAGGAGATTGTCATTCGAGAAGTAGTCGAACCAGAGGGGCAGCTTCGCCGGAGAGAAGAGGATTTCCTCTCCGGTCTTCTCTCCCCGGAGGAATGCCGGGACGTGCTCGACCATCGCTCGGACGACCGTGAACGGAGGGATCGAGCGCGGGTCGATGGCCTCGGCGCGCGCTTGCGCCCGGTCCGGGTCTCCCGCGGGGAGCGGCCCGCGCAAGCGGTACCGGGTGTTTCGCCCGCGCCCCTCCGCGATCAGGTAACCGCCCGCGGAGAGCTTGCGAAAGAACCAGCCGAGCGGCACCTCCGCGCGCGGCGCAAAGCCCATTTCGGCCACCAGGGACGCGGGGTCGATGCCGCGCGCGAGCAGTTCCTCCAGCCCGAGGTCCCGGACGAGGTTCAAGACCATGTCCGTCGTGAACCGGTCGAATTGCTCGCAGCAGAGGATGAACTCGGGGGAAAAGAGCGACCGGATCTCGAGATCGGGGATCCGCGCGAGCAGAGTGTGCAGGTCTTCGGCCCGGCCGGACATCGGGACGGATTGTAAGTCCGGAAGGCGCGGGTGTCGGTGTTCCGAACTGTGAACTGAGAACTGACAACTGACAACTTCTTCGGTCGGCTACACTGTTCGAACCGCATGCGCCGACTCTTCCTGGCGGTCACGGCCCTCTGGCTCAGCGCGGCGATCCTCCCGGGCAAAGAGCCGGCCCGCATCGTCGTCCTCGGGTTCGACGGCGTCGATGCGCAGATCACCCAACAGATGATGGCCGCGGGGCGCCTGCCCAACCTCGCCGCGCTGAAGGCCCGGGGCGCCTACTCCCCGTTGACGCCGACCGTCCCGGCGCAGACGCCGGTCTCGTGGGCGACCTTCTCGACCGGCCTCGATCCCGGCGGGCACGAGATCTTCGATTTCTTGAAGCGCGACCCGGCCGACCGCATCCCGGTCTTCGCGGTCGCCCAGGAGACGCCCGTTCCCTTCCTGCTCGGATCGAAGAACCCCCTCGTTTTCGGTGCCGGCGCCGCGATCCTCGTATTCGCGATCGCGGCGGCTGCGGTTGCCGCAAGCCGGCATCGGGCGCGTCGGCGTGGGCTTGGGCTTGGGCTCGGGATAGTTTGCGCCCTCCTCGGGGTCGCGGCCGGCGCCGCCGCGTTTCTGGCGGTTCGAGCGTGGGTGCCGCAGGAACGGCCGGGCGTGAAGAACAACCGGCGCGGAAAGACGTTCTGGGCGGAGGCGGGCGCGCGCCCGGCGACGGTGATGCGCATGCCCGTGACGTTCCCCCCGGAGAGGTTCGAGCGGGGCCGGCAGCTCTCGGGGCTGGGAGTTCCCGATCTTTCGGGCCGGATCGGAAAGCCTTTCTACTTCACCTCCGATCCCTTCTTCACACCGCGGGAAGGGAACGATTTCTCGGTGGACGTGACCCGGCTCGAGTCCAACGGCGGACGCCAGACCGTGAAGATCGCGGGCCCCCCGGGAAAGCCCTTCGGGCAGGAGGGCGCCATCGGGCTCTCCCTGACGTTGACGGTTCCGGCGGCTCGCGACCGGCTGGAGATCGAAGTCGCGGGCCGCCGGATCGCTCTCACGCCCGGACAGTGGAGCGAATGGGTCTCGTTTCCCTTCCGGGTCAATCCCCTGATCACGGTCCACGGGTACGGCCGCTTCCGGCTCGAGAGAGTGAATCCGGAGATCGCGCTGTACCTGTCTCCCATCCAGTTCGATCCGGAGAGACTGCCGCCGGGGCTCGCCCTCTCGGAACCCCCGAGGTTCGCGAGCGAGCTCGCGCGCGACTTCGGGCGCTACAAGACGATGGGCTGGGCGATCGACACCTGGTCCATTCAGTCCGGAACCCTGCCCGAGGATGCTTTCCTCGAAGACGTCGCCTCGACGGTCGCCCAGGAGCGCCGGATGCTTTCGGCCTTGCTGCGCGGCGGCGGACGTCAGCGCCTCCTCTTCTACTACTTCGAGTTCCCGGATCGGGTCGCGCACGTCTTCTGGAGATTTCGCGACCCGGGGCACCCCGCCTACGACGCCGCGCTCGCGACTAAGTACGGAGACGCGGTCGAGAAGTCGTATGAGACGGTCGACGCGATCGTCGGCGAGGCGGCGAAGGCGCTCGATTCCGACGACGTCCTCCTCGTGCTCTCCGACCACGGGTTCACGACGTGGCGCCGCTCCGTCAACTACAACTCCTGGCTCGTCGAAGCCGGCTATCTCGTCGTCACCGGCGGCGCGCAGCGCAAGAGCCTCGAGGCGCTGTTTTCGCGCGGACAGTTCTGGGAGGCGGTGGACTGGAGCCGTTCGCGCGCCTACGCGATGGGTCTGGGCGACCTGTACGTCAATCTGCGCGGGCGCGAGCGGGGCGGCATCGTGTCGCCCGGCGCGGAGTACGAGGCGCTTCGCGCGGAGCTCGCATCGCGCCTGACCGCCTTGACCGACCCGAAGACGGGGGAGCGCGCGGTCTCCCGGGTCTTTAAGAGAGAGGACGTCTACCGGCGGTTTGATCCTCGGGTGATTCCGGACCTGATCGTCACGAACACGCGCGGGTACCGAGTTTCGTGGCAGGCATCGCTCGGCGTCCCCACGGCGAACGTCTTCGAGGACAACCGGGACGTGTGGAGCGGAGACCACTGTTCCGTCGACCCGGACCTCGTGCGCGGCGTCCTCTTCTGCTCCCGCCCTTTCCGGACCGCCCGCGTCCCCTCGATCGCCGACGTCACGGCATCGCTGCGGACTCTTCTCGGAGCCGCCCCGCCGCCCGAGGCGGCCGGCACGGCGCTCTGGTGACCCACCCGGTCTTGCGCCGGGGGTGGCTGTGCCCGGGGGCGGGGGTGCTGCTGCTCCTCCTCCGCGGCGGGGTCGCCGGGCAGATGCAAGCGCAGACGCAAGCGCCGGCGCAGACGGAGCGCCAGAGCGAAACCGACCTGGCGCGGATCCGGGCGCGAATCGCGACGCTGCGGGAGCGGTTGAAGGAAAGCACCCGGAGTGTCGCGACGCTTTCGGAGGAGATCCGAAGGCTCGACTGGAAGCTCGAGATCGCGCAGCAGGAGGCGCGCCTCCTCGCCGCCCGCCGCGCTGAGCTGACGCTCGCGCTCGCCGCGACGCGCGCCGAGCGGCAGGCGGCGAGCGCCGCCGCGGGCCGCTCCGCGAACGCGCTTTTCGCGCGCGCCCGGCTGCTCCAGCGGTTCGGGCGCTACGGATATCTCCGGGTTCTGCTGGAGGCGCGGGACGCCCCCGGATTTCTGCGCGGGGTGGAGCGTCTGGACGACCTCGCGCGGCGCGACGGCCGACTGCTCGCGGCGCACCGGGTCGCGCAGCGGCGCCTCGAGTCGGATCTCGCGCGCGAAGAAGGATTGAAATCGGAGCTCGATCAGAACTGGACCCGCGCCCGGCGCGAGCTCTTCGCGATGTCGCGTCTCCGGGGAGACCGCGACGCACTTCTCTCGCGCGAGCGGCGGAGCGCGGTGACCGGGCAGGAGGAGGTCCACGCCCTTTCGGACAAGGCGGACCGCCTCGAGCGGCTCTTGAAGACCCTCGCCACCCAGTCGAGCGGCGAGACAGCCGACGCCTCCGCGGGGATCCGCCCCTGGAAGGGGGTGCTCGACTGGCCGGCGCGCGGCGCCGTGCTCGAGACATTTGGCCGGCACCGCCACCCGAAGTTCGACGCCTGGACGGTCTCGAACGGAATTGCCGTGGCTGTTCCCGCCGGGAGCCCGGTCCGCGCGGTGTACGCGGGCAAGACGGCTTACGCGCAGTGGCTCGCGGAGTACGGAAACCTCGTGATCCTGGACCACGGGGACGGAGTGTTCACCCTCTACGCGTGGCTGCAGTCCGTCGCCGTTCTGCCCGGCGCGCGAGTCGCCGCGGGCGAGCCGGTCGGCACCTCGGGCACGGGCCCGGGTCGGAACGAGCCGGGGGTCTACTTCGAGATCCGCGATCGGCAGAAGGCGAGCGATCCGGTGGCGTGGCTGCGGTAAGACGGGCGGGAGACGGGAATCGGGAATCGGGAATCGGGAATCGGGAAACGCGAGACGGACGGGGGCGGGAATCCGGGGTTGCTGCCCGTCTGTTACCAT
>DATNMZ010000135.1:0-2429 GCA_035602095.1 Thermoanaerobaculia bacterium | reverse complement strand
GCTCGCCGGCCGTCGAAGCTCGCAACGACCGGGCCGGGTGGAAGCGGAGGGGCAAGCGCGATCCCGCCCCGCGGAATCTCGAGCCCTTTCGCGATCTGGAATCGCAATCCCCGCGCCTCCCGCCGAATCGTGTAGCTCAGCCGGCCGTGCGGCGTTCGCAGGCCGCGCACGGCGACTCCGGGGCCGCTTTCGAGCCAGCTCTCCGGGATCCCCGCGCCGAGCACGAGAGCGCCGTCTCGCTCCCTTTCAAACTCGAACAGGTCGGTCATGGAACGGATGAAGTCGGATCCCACCCAGGCGTGCGGCATGTCGCCGACGAAGCGGGGCGCCCGCGGCTCGCGTCCGACGCCCTCCGCCCACGCGTTCCATCCGGCCGGCCGCCGGTCCGCGAGGAAGAAGTCGAGGATCTCGTGCGCCCGCGCTCGCCACCCCAGCCGGACGAAGGCGCCGACGTTGCGGATCTCGTACGGAGTGTACGAGTCCCAGGTTCGGCTCTCCCGCCGCGCGACGAACTCCGAAAAGTAGCGCTCGAAAGTCCGGAGCAGCTCCGCCTGCGGCAGACGAGCCTGCTCTCCTCCCGGATCGAGCGCGGCCGTCGTCGACGTCGGATCAAAGTCCGCGAGGTCGGCCGAGGCGGGGAGAAAGTCGAGCGCGTTCGCAGCAATCACCCGGCGGACCGAGGCGTGCAGATCGGCCGCAAACTCGTCCCGGATGGCGGCCCAGCGGGAGGCGGTGCTCTCGCGGCCGAGCGCGGCAGCGAGGGACGCCGCGTCCTTGAGTCCCTTGAGGGCCCAGAAATCGTCCCAGTAAGAATGCACGGCCTTCGCGGAGTACCCCTCGTGGCTGATCGATTCCGGAAGCAGACCGAAGAACGCGAGCCGCCCGGCGCTGCGAAACTCGTCCGTGCGCCGGCGCTGCCGCTCTCGATCGATCCACGAGACGGCCGCCTCGACCTGCGGAAACATGCGTTCGGCAAATGCGCGGTCGCGCGTGAACCGCCAATACTCCGCGATCGCGAAGATCAGCTCGCCGTGGCTGTCGTTCTCGACCACGGCGTCGGCGCCCCGCCGGTCCACGCAGCACGGGACGCGCCCGGCGGGCTCCTGGAACTTCGCGTACCACTCCAGGTATTCGCGCACCTCGTCCGGGTGCCCGAGGCGGAGGAGCGCGGCGGAGATCATCGCGCCGTCGCGGATCCAGGACCGCGCGTAGGCCCGGGTCCCGGGCCGCAGCGCCGGCCCGTCCCGTTCGACGAGGATGTCGGCGAGGTTCGTCCGGAGGGTCCGGAAGAGTCCCTCGGCCGCGGGCGGGCCGGAAAACACGACGCGGTTGAGCTTTTCCCGCCACTCTCCGGCCACGGCTTCCGAGGGGACCGCCTCCCCGGCGGGAGCCCCCGCGCCGGGGTGAATCGGGAGGCGGACCCCGAATTTCGCCGTCTCTCCGGACGCGAGATCGAAATCAAACGCCAGCGCGCCCGAGGCGTAGCCGAAGGAGTCCACCGCCGCCGGCGACGGCGGGAGCATTCCCGCCGCCAGGAACTCCGCGATCGGGCCCGTCTCGAACGGCACCGCGCCGAAGCCCGACGGGCGCGTGCGCGGAAAGACGCGCGCCACACCGTCGACAGACACGGCTTCCCCGTCCCACTCGAGCCGATGGACCGGCGTCGCCCCGCCGGGCCCGTTCAAAAACTGTTGCGGCGGATTGACGGAGAACGGACGAACGGCGAGGAAGAGCCGCCCGCGCTGGGGCGCGCCGGACGGGTTCGAGATCCGGTACTCGAGCTCCAGCTGCGACGACCCGGGAGAGCCCCAGGCGAAGGCCGAGATCTCGAGAGGCAGCGGCAAGCCAGTCCAGGTGACGCGCGGCATCGGCAGGTCCCCGCCTTCCAGGGTATGGGCCGCGCGCACGTCGCTCCACGAGAAGAGCCTTCCGTTGGCGAAGAGAAACGGCTCGACCGAAAAGGACCCTCGCGAAGGCTCCGCGGCGCCGTCCTCCGAGAGAAGGGCGTTCTCGCTGTCGCCATCGACGCCGACGACGGTCCAGTAGGACTGCTCCCCGGAAAAGGCCCGCGGATACGTTCCCCGGGGCGCTTCGCGCGCGACCGCCTCGAAGAAGGCGTTGGGAGATTCCCCATAGGAGAGCGGCTGAACGACGATCTCGCGGATTCCGTATCCCCCCGAGCCGCCGGGCTCGAGCATCCGAAGCCGAACGAACCGCGACTCGGACTCGGGCAGGTAGAGATCGTCGCGGCCCCCGCTTCCCGCTTCCACCTCCCGCGCCGTCTTCCAGGTCTGTCCGTCGTCGGAGGTCTCGACGCGGTAACGGCGGGCGAAGCGGCCCGGCTCCCCGTGCACCGTCAGGCCGCCGTACTCCCTCCTTTCCCCGAAATCGGCGGCGAGCCAGACGTCGCCGGAGCGTGCGCTGCGCCA
>DATNMZ010000134.1:0-6345 GCA_035602095.1 Thermoanaerobaculia bacterium | reverse complement strand
GAATGGGAGTCGGGCGGGTAAAGCCCATCTCCTTGACCCCGCGGAGGAGGTCAGGGTGGAGTCCGAACGTCGAAAAAGGCATCAGAATCGCTTTCCACGGCGCATTTTCAAATCAAGCGCCGCTAATGTCATTCCGGCATGGATTTCTTGAACGGAGGATTCGCCGGCGAGGCCTACGTTCGCGGTCAGGACCGCTGCCCGCGGAGGCTCGAACTGGCGAGACCGGCGGAAAATGATGATGTCACATCGCGGCGGGTGAAGCAAATGCCGAGAGAGTAATCAGTTGTCAGTTGTCAGTTATCAGTTGAATCAGCGGGGACGGAAAAGAAGGAAGTCGCGGGAGAGCGTGACCTCGAGCGGACCGATCGCGGAGATCCGTTCGCTCTCCCGCTTCCGCCCGCCCCGGTAGGTCGCCGCGAGCAGGTCCCGCAGCGCCGCCGGCTCGAGCCGCGCGGAGCGCCGGACCGTGCGGCGGGAGAGCAGCGTGAAGTCGGCGGCGAGGTCCTGCTCCGCCCGGCCGGCTCGGTCGCGTCGCGTGCCGCGTCCGAGCAGCGCTTCCCGCAACTCGATCAAGTCGTCCTCGCCGGGAAGGGCGACGAGGGCGCGGCCCCCGGGCGCCAGGAGGCGCCGAAACTCGGGCCCGTTGCGCCGCGCCGTGATCGACGTGACGAGATCGAACGAGCCGTCGGCCCAGGGCAGGAACCGGTCCGCGTTCGCGACGACCCAGGTCGCCTCCGGGTGCCGCTTCGCCGCGAGCTCGATCGCCGGCACCGAGATGTCCGTTCCATGAGCATCGATCGGACGCGCCGCGGCGAGCGAGCCCAGGAGAAAACCGTCCCCGCAGCCCACGTCGAGCACGGCAGGAGCGGAGAGGCCGAGAGCGTCGAGCTCGGCCAGGATCTCCACGACGATCCACTGCTCGTGCCCGGCGTCGGAGACGCGGCGGCGCGCTCCGGCCGTGTCCGCCGAATCTCCCGGATGTCGGGAGCGCCGGTCCTGCGGCTGGAGGAGGTTCACGTAGCCGCTTCGGGCGACGTCGAAGCTGTGGCCGGCGGGGCACGCCACGACGCGATCTCCTCGCGTTAGCGCGCGCCCGCAGCGCCGGACAGGACAGAGGAGAGTGGGCATGCAGCGATCCGCTGTCGGCTCTCAGCCGTCAGCGCTCGGCGATCGGGCGGTCAGCCTTTTCCGCTCGGCCGGTCCCACCACTTCGACAGGCGCGAAGAGGGCTCGGACGGGACCCCGGAGGCGGCCTCCGAGTAATGCGACGTGTCGTTGAAGAGCGTCAGCCGCGGCCGGGTCGGGTCTTTGAAGTCGAGGATGCTGAGCGACGCGGGGCTCTGATCGAGCCGGTCGCGATACGTGCGGGCGTCGAATCCGAGCAGAGAGCTGATGAGCAGGCGGATCGTCGCCTTGTGGGAAGCGATCAGGACCTGCTGCCCGGGATGGTCCCCGACGATCTCGAGAAGGGCGGGCAGCGCCCGCGCGGTCACGGAGAGCCCGGTCTCCCCGCCTTCGGGGGCGAAGGAGAAAGGGTCCCTCTCCCAGCGCGCATACTCCTCGGGGTAGAGACGCTCCACCTCTGCCCGCGTCTTCTGCTCCCACCGCCCGTGGTCGATCTCCCGGAGGCCGGCGCGCGCGACGACCTCTTTCGCGTGCGGCTCGGCCAGGATGCGGGCGGTCTCCAGAGTGCGCCCCATCGGGCTCGCGTAGAAGGCGGCGATCGGCTCCCCCGAGAGGCGAGCGCTCAGGCGTCGGACCTGTTGGCGGCCGCCGTCGGACAGCGGAATGTCGGTCATCCCGGCAAACCGGTCTTCGGCGGACAGGATCGTCGCGCCGTGGCGCACGAGGTAAACGCGGGTAGTCAAGGAAGTTATCAGTTGTCAGTCATCAGTTGGGAGACGGGAGACGGGAGACGGGAGACGGAAAACTGAAAACTGAAAACTCTTTTTCATCCCTTCACCTTCCATCCCCTCTTCCCGAGCAGTTCGCGCATCCGTTCGCGCTGATCGCCCTGCAGCTCGACCCAGCCGGCGCCGGGGTGCCCGCCGGTCCCGCACGCCTTCTTCCATTCCTTCGCAAGCTGCGCGACGAAGCCGGAATTGTCCGGCAGTCCGTCGACGACCGTGACGCTCTTTCCGGACGCGCGCTTCTCGACCCGCAGCGTCGCCGTGACGGCAGCCGGAACGGCCTCTCGACCGGCGGAGAGAGTCGCGGAGCACCGGCAGTCCGCGATCGGCCAGCCGCACCTGGCGCAGAGCCGGCCCTTCCCGGTCGCATAGACCGCCCGGCCGGTCATCGTCCGGCCGCCCCCGCGCGCGGCCGCTCGACACCCTCGGAACCGGGCAGCGCAGCGGCAACGAGAAAGAAGCTGGCGAAGCCAGCGAGAAGTCGGGCGAGTCGTCTCATGGAGGCCAAGTCTAGCCGGGTCGCGTGCGGCGCCGGCGAGCCCTACTCCGTGATCGCCAGGATCGCGCGCCCGTAGGTCTCGCGCTTCGACGGGCCGATCCCCGGGATCTCCGAGAGCGCGTCGAGAGACCGGGGACGCGCGGCCGCGATGGCCGTCAGCGTCGAGTCGTGGAGCACGACGTACGCGGGGACTCCGCGGCGCGCCGCCTCTTCGCGCCGCCAGGCTCGCAGGCGGTCGACGAGCGCTTCGTCGGCGGGCGATCCGGACGCCGGAGCGGCCGCGCCTTTCTTGCGCCGCGCCGTCCGGGGCCGGGGCCGCGGAACCTCGGGAAGCGTCAACTCGACCGCCTTCGCGCGGCCCGACATGACCTCGCGTCCGAGCCGCGTGAGCGACAGCGTCCGGTACGCGTCGTCCGAGGCGCGCAGGAGATCCGCGCCGACGGCGGCCTCGATCCACGCCTCGACCGATTTCGCGTTCCGGTCCGAGAGGATCCCCGTCGTGGACAGCCCGGCGAGCGACTCCGGGAGGTCCTCGAGGCGGCCGGTGAGCATGGCCGCGATCTTCCGCCTGCCCCAGCGCTCTCCGCCGCGCGCGACTCCCGAGAGCACCTTTCTCAAGAGGAGAAGGTCGCCCTCTTCCAGCGGCGCTCGCCGCGCGCAGTTTCCGCAGAACCCGCAGCGGGCCGGAGCGTCCACCTCGCCGAAATAGCGGAGCAGGGTCGCCCGCAGGCATCCCGTCGCGTCCGCGTACGCGATCATGCGCCGCAACTTCGCGCGGTCGAGCTCGCGCTTTCTCTCCCGCTGCTCCGGGTCGAACGGGGCGCGGCGGGCGCGCGGGTCGCCTTCCGCGTCCTCACGCTCGATGAAGTATTCCCGCGTGCGCACGTCGACGTAGTTCCAGAGGAGCGTCGCGTCGGCGCGCCTTCCGTCCCGCCCTCCGCGGCCGATCTCCTGATAGTAGGACTCGAGCGAGCCCGGGATCTCGAAGTGGACGACGGCGTCGACGTCCGGACGGTCGATTCCCATCCCGAAAGCGTTCGTCGCGCAGACGGCGGGCAGCTCGCCTCGCGCGAATGCGTCCTGGACTCGCGTGCGTTCCCCCTCGTTGAGGCCGGCGTGGTAAGGCTCTGCGGGAAGGCCGGCCGCGCGCAGCTCGGAGGCGGCCCGCTCGGCGCTCTTGCGCGTCGCGGTGTAGACCAGCGCGCGGCGCCCCGAGACGAGCTCCGGCAGGAGCCGGCATTTTTCGAGCTCCCCGGAGACGCGGCGCACGTCGAGAAAGAGGTTCGGCCGGTCGAAGCCGGCGACGAAGACGGCGGCATCGGTCAGTCCGAGCAGCGCGACGATGTCGCTTCGGACCTCCGGGGTCGCGGTCGCCGTGAACGCGGCGATGGGGGGGCGTCCCGGCGCGCCGCCGGCGCGAATGCACGCGCGGGCGGCCGCTGCCAGCGAGCGGTAGTCCGGGCGGAAGTCGTGGCCCCACTCCGAGACGCAGTGCGCCTCGTCCACGGCAAAGAGCGCGAGCGGAACGTCGGAGAGGAGCGCGCGGAAGGATTCGGAAGCGAACCGCTCCGGAGCGACGTAGAGGAGATCGAGCGCGCCCTCCCGGGCGGCGCGGAGCGCTTCCCGGCGTTCGTCCCCGCCCCTTCCCGAGTGGATCGCCGCCGCCCGAATCCCCCGGCGCACGAGCTCGTCCACCTGGTCCTTCATGAGGGAGATGAGCGGGGAGACGACGAGCGTCAGCCCATCGAGCAGCAGGGCGGGCAGCTGGTAACCGATCGACTTGCCCGACCCGGTCGGCATCACCGCCAGCACGTCTCTCCCGGCCAGCACGGCGCGCACGACGTCCTCCTGGCCGGGCCGGAAGCCGGCATGGCCGAAGTGGCGCAGGAGCGCGGGACCGGGATCGGAGGAGGCCCGCTCCGGAATTCTGCCGGCTTTCATACTGTTACGGTTTGTTCCCCCGCTAGCCGCGTTCTCGCGAACGAGAAAGAGTGAGAATGGAGACCATGACCCTCGCTTCGAAAGATACCTCCGCGCCCGAGCGGAGGGCCGATCGCCGCGCCGTTGCGATCGTGGCGCACGTCGACCACGGGAAGACCACCCTGGTGGACGCGCTCTTGAAGCAGTGCGGGACGTTCCGCGCGGGCCAGCACGTCGACGAGCTCGTCATGGACTCGGGAGAGCTCGAGAAAGAGCGCGGGATCACCATCCTCGCCAAGAACACCGCCGTCAAGTACAAAGACACCGTCATCAACATCGTGGACACGCCGGGACACAGGGACTTCGGCTCGGAAGTGGAGCGGATCCTGACGATGGTCGAGGGCGTCCTGCTCCTGGTCGACGCCTCGGAAGGGCCTCTCCCGCAGACGCGGTTCGTCCTGAAGAAGGCGCTCGAGGGCAACAAGCGGCCGATCGTGCTCATCAACAAGATCGACCGCCCCGACGCCCGGACCGCCGAAGTGCAGGAGGAGATCCACGACCTGTTTCTCTCCCTGGCCACGGAGGATCATCACCTCGATTTCGAGGTTCTGTACGGCTCGGGCCGAATCGGCTTCGCCTCGAAGGACCCGAGCGCGACTTCCGGGACTCTCGCGCCTCTTCTCGACTGCATTCTCACCCACATCCCGGCGCCGGTGATCGGCGACGCGCCCTTCAAGATGATTGTCGCGAACACGGATTACTCCGATTACATCGGCCGGCTCGCGATCGGCCGGATCCATTCCGGCAGCCTCTCGCACGCGATCGACCTCGCCGCCGTGCGGCCCGACGGCGCGATCGTCGAGAAGGGCAAGGCGGGCAAGATCTATCTCTTCGAGGGGATCACGCGGGTCGAGGTGAAGGATGCCTCGGCCGGCGACATCTGCATGATCTCCGGGTTTCCCGACATCGAGATCGGGCACACGATCCTGGATCTTTCGGATCCCGTTCCGCTTCCCGGCATCCGCATCGACGAGCCCACGCTCTCGATGGAGTTCCGCATCAACGACTCGCCGATGTCGGGCCTCTCCGGCAAGTACGTCACGAGCCGAAACCTGCTCGAGCGCCTCGAGAAGGAGCTCGAGCGCAACGTCGGGCTTCGGATGGAAAAGACGCCGTCTCCCGACGCCTTCCTCGTCCTCGGACGCGGCGAGCTGTCGCTCGCGATCCTCGCGGAAACGATGCGGCGGGAGAGCTACGAGTTTTCCCTCGGCCGGCCGCAGGTGATTTTCCGCCGCGACGAGAATGGACAGCTGCAGGAACCCTATGAGGAGCTCGTCATCGACTGCGCCGACGAGTTCACGGGCGCGGTCATCGCGGCCGTCGGCGAGCGCCGGGGAGAGCTGAAGCACGTCGGCAAGCACGGCGACCGCACCCGCATCGAGTTTTCGATTCCCTCGCGAGGACTCCTCGGGTTCCGGCTCGAGTTTCTGACCCTGACGAAGGGCACGGGTCTCTTGAACCACCTCTTCGACCAGTACGGGCCACACAAGGGGCCCCTTCCGAATCGGTCCCGGGGCGCGATGATCGCGAAGGAGGGGGGCGACGTGACCGCTTACGCACTCGACCGGCTCGGAGACCGCGGCACGTTCTTCGTCCGGCCGATGGAAAAGGTCTATGCCGGGCAGATCGTCGGGGAACAGGTCAAGGACGGCGACATGGTGATCCAGCCCTGCGAGAAGAAACACCTGACGAACATGCGGGCGTCGACCTCCGACATGGCAATCAAGCTGACGCAGGCGCGAGAGCTCAACATCGAGCAGGCGATCGAGTGGATCAACGACGACGAGCTGGTCGAAGTCACGCCGGCTTCGATCCGGGTCCGCAAGCGAATCCTCGATCACAGCAAGCGCAAGACCGCCCACAACAAGGCGGGGGTTTAGTAGCCGTAGGGGCGGGGCTTGTCCCCGCCCGGGCGGCCGCAAGGGCCGCCCCTACACGCTCTCACCCTTTCTTGCG
>DATNMZ010000133.1:0-2456 GCA_035602095.1 Thermoanaerobaculia bacterium | reverse complement strand
GGAGGAGACGCTTCGGCGAGGCGAGCCGGTCGTGCTCGAGACGCGGCTCTGGGACGAGCGTGCCGGGCGCACGGTCTCGATGCGGGGCAAGGAAGAAGCCCAGGACTATCGCTACTTCCCGGAGCCGGACCTGGGGGCGCTTGTGATCGACGATGCCTGGCTCGCGGAAGCGGCTTCGGGCCTGCCCGAGCTGCCCCGGGCGCGGCGCTCGCGTCTCGTGGCCTCCGGAGTGCCGGCCGCGGACGCCGAGACGCTGACCTCCGCCCGCGAGCTCGCCGATTACTTCGAGGAGACCGCGCGGCACGCGCCGGCGCGGCTCGCCGCGAACTGGGTGACGGGCGAAGTCCTCCGATGGATGAAGGAGAAGCACGTATCGCCGGAGGACGCGCTCTCTTTCCCCGTCTCGCCCGCCCGGCTGGCGGGGCTCCTCCGGCTCCTGGACGCCGGCGAGATCTCGGCCGCCTCCGCCAAGGAGGTGCTCTCTCGAATGATCGACTCGCCGCTCGAAGCCGCGGCGGTCGTCTCCGAAAAAGGCCTCGCCCGCATCAGCGACGCGAGCGAGCTCGACCGAATCGCCGCGGAGATCGTCGCGGCCAACCCCGCCCAGGCCGACCTCTACCGTTCGGGCAAGACGCAGACGTTCGGGTGGTTCGTCGGGCAGGTGATGAAGCGCACGGGCGGCCGAGGGGATCCGGGGAGCGTCCGCCGGGCTCTGACGAGCGCCCTCGGCAAAACTGATAACTGAGAACTGACAACTGACAACTGATTACTGACAACTTCCAATGATCCAGCTCTTCCGCGTGTCCAAGGAATACGGCCGTTTCCGGCACGCCCTCGCCGAAGTTACGTGCACCATCGAACGGGGCGAGTTCGTGTTCCTGACCGGCCCGTCGGGCGCGGGCAAATCGACCTTCCTCCGGCTTCTTTTCCGCGACGAGCCGCCCACCTCCGGACAGATCCTCGTCAATGGACGCAACATCGGCGTGCTTCCCGCCTCGCAGGTTCCTTACTTCCGGCGGACGGTCGGCGTGGTGTTCCAGGACTTCAAACTCATCCGGCGCAAGTCCGTGTTCGAGAACATCGCGTTCGTCCAGAACGTCCTCGGCCTGCCGCGAGGGGAACAAAAGAGGCGGGCCTACCAGGTCTTGAAGCGCGTCGGTCTGCACCATCGGATGAACGCGTACCCCGACGAGCTTTCCGGGGGAGAGCAGCAGCGGGTCGCGATCGCGCGCGCGATCGTGAACGAGCCGACGCTCCTGCTCGCGGACGAACCGACGGGGAACCTCGACCCCGTGCTCTCCGAAGAGATCATGCGGCTCTTCCTCGAGATCAACTTCCGGGGGACGACCGTGCTGGTGGCCACGCACGACTTCGAGCTGATCCGCCGCATGGGAAAGCGGGTCCTGTCGCTCGACCGCGGCCGCCTCCGCGAGGCGTCGCTCCGTCCGGACGCGGCGCCGAACGTCGTCCGAGAAGCCCCATTCCTGCCGCTGGGATGACATAGCGGGAAACGGAAAACGGTAAACGTGAAACGAAGCCGCTCGAGCGGTTGGGGCTTCTTTGTCGTTTCCCATTTCCCGTTTCCCGTTTGACGGTTCGATGGCCCTCAAGCCCCGTTACGTTTTCGGAGAGGCCTGGTCCATCGCCCGGAGCGGCGCGCGGCAAACGGCGCTCGCCGTAGGCCTGATCGCCCTTTCCCTCTACGTTCCGGGACTGTTCGCGCTGGTCTCGAAGAACCTGGATCGCCTCTCGGCGGGGGAGGAGGGTCCCGGGGCCGTCCTGACACTCGATCCGGCGGCGGACGGGAGAGCGCTCGCGCAACGGCTCGCCGCGGATCCCCGCGTGCGCGAGGTCCGGATCGTTTCGAGCGACGCGGCGCTCGCGCGCTTCCGGCGGGCGTACCCCGAGCTCGGAGCGGCGCTCAAAGATCTCCAGGAGGCGCCCTTCCCGCCCACTCTCGAGGTCCGGACGCGACGCGCGGCCAAGCCCGGAGCGAGCGCGGAGATTGCGGCGGCGGCGCGGTCGTGGCCGGGGGTGGAGTCGGCGGAATCAGAGGAGGAGCTCGGACACCGGTTCACCGACGCGCTCCGGATCGTGCGAGGCGCCGGGCTGCTCCTGGGCGCCGTGCTCGTGCTTGCCGCCGTTCTGTCGGTTGCGTCCGCGATCCGGCTCGCCCTCGACCTCCACCGCGAGGAGATCGAGATCATGCGTCTCATGGGAGCCACCGAGACTGCGGTCCGCGCCCCCTTCTGGCTGCACGCCGCGGCCGAAGGACTCGTGGGCGGGACGATCGCGGTCCTCCTTCTCTACGGCACCTACCGGCTCGGGGGGATGCTTCTTGCGCGCACGCCGCACCCGATCCTCTCGTTGTTCTGGGGAAGCTTTCTCGACTGGCGCACCCTCGCGCTGGTGCCGGCCGTCGGCGCGGTGGCGGGACTCTTCGGAAGCGTCATCTC
>DATNMZ010000132.1:0-3061 GCA_035602095.1 Thermoanaerobaculia bacterium | reverse complement strand
TGACGGTCGTGACGCACCTTCTCGCGCCGGGCGCGCTGCTGATCCTCCAGCGCGACCGGAACGCCTCGACGTCTCCGATCGAGGGCCTCGCGCGGGTCGGCGACCGCGCCTATGGAAGAAACGCCTTCGAGTTTTTCGAGCGCCGGTGAGATCGGGTCCGCCCCGCCGGCCGCCCCTCGCGGCGGCTGTCTCCGACGAGGCCCTTCTCTTCGAGAGCCGCGCCACCCGTCCCGCGTTGACCGCTGGGGCGGGGCCTGCTAACCTGCGCGTTCCCAGGGCACCCGCCGCACTTCCCAAGGAGAGACGATGCTCCAGAACGGCCGACACCACTTCACTTCCGAGTCCGTGACCGAAGGTCACCCGGACAAGATCGCCGACCAGATTTCCGACGCGATCCTGGACGCGGTGCTCCGCGACGATCCCACGGGCCGCGTGGCCTGCGAGACCCTGGTCACGACGGGACTCGCCTTCATCGCCGGCGAGATCTCGACACGCACTTATGTCGACTTTCCGTCCGTGGTGCGGCACACGATCAAGGAGATCGGGTACACGCGCGCGAAGTTCGGATTCGACTACGAGACTTGCGCGGTGATCTCGTCGATCGATCCGCAGTCGCCGGACATCGCCCAGGGCGTGGACACCGGCGGCGCCGGAGACCAGGGACTCATGTTCGGCTACGCCGTGCGCGAGACGGAAGAGCTCATGCCGCTCCCCCTGACGCTCGCCCACCGCCTCGTCCAGCGTCTCTCGGAGGCGCGCCGCAACGGAGAGCTCGACTTCCTGCGGCCCGATGGCAAGTCCCAGGTCACCGTCGAGTACGACGGCACCCGCCCGGTGAGCGTCGAGACCGTCGTCGTCTCGACCCAGCACGCCGAGGCGATGAAACACCCGAGTCTCAAGGAAGCGGTCATCGAAGAGATCATCAAGCCCGTCATCCCCGCGAGCCTCCTGACCAAGAACACGAAATTCCACGTGAACCCAACCGGCCGATTCGTCATCGGCGGGCCGCAGGGCGACGCGGGTCTGACGGGGCGCAAGATCATCGTGGACACGTACGGCGGCAGCGCGCCCCATGGCGGCGGCGCGTTCTCCGGCAAAGACCCGACGAAGGTGGATCGCTCGGCCGCTTACATGGCACGTTACATCGCCAAGAACCTCGTGGCGGCCGGCATCGCCGAGCGCGCCTTGATCCAGCTCGCATACGCGATCGGAGTCGCGGATCCCGTCTCGGTGCACGTCGAGACCTATGGGACGGGAAAGCTCCCCGAGGAGCGCATCGTGACCCTCGTGCGCGAGCACTTCCAGCTCACGCCGAACGGCATCATTGCGAGCCTCGATCTCCGCCGCCCGATCTACAAGCAGACCGCGGCGTTCGGTCACTTCGGGCGCCGGCTGCCGGACTTTACCTGGGAGCGCACCGACCTCGCCGAGCCGCTCGGGCGGGCGGCGGGGATCGCCCCGGCCGTCGCAGCGGATGCCGGCCGATGAGCTCGGTCTCGGCGGTCCCGCATGACGTGAAGGACCTCGCGCTCGCGGAGCGCGGGCGTCTCCGGATCGGTTGGGCCGAGGCGAGCATGCCCGTCCTTCGGCAGATCCGGGACCGCTTCGAAAAGGAGAAGCCGCTTCGCGGGGTGCGTCTGTCGGCATGCCTGCACGTCACGACCGAGACGGCGAACCTCGCCCGCACGCTCGCCGCCGGAGGAGCGGATCTGCTGCTCTGCGCCTCCAACCCCCTCTCGACGCAAGACGACGTGGCCGCCTCGCTCGTCGTGGATTCGGGAATCTCCGTGTTCGCCGTCAAGGGCGAGGATCACCCGACCTACTACGACCACATCCGCGCCGCGCTCGCGCACCGCCCGAACATCACGATGGACGACGGGGCGGATCTCGTCTCCTCGCTGCTCTTTCTGGCGCTCGGGAAGGACGCGGACGTGGACCCGGTCCTCCGCGCCTGGGCCAGGAGCCTGTCGCCGGCGGACCGAAAGAGCCTCCTCGAGGGCATCGTCGGCGGGACCGAGGAGACGACCACGGGCGTGATTCGGCTGCGCGCCATGGAAAAAGCCGGAGTCCTGAAGTTCCCCGTCGTCGCCGTCAACGAAGCGCGGACGAAACATCTCTTCGACAACCGATACGGCACCGGCCAGTCCACGCTCGACGGGATCGTCCGCGCGACGAACCTCCTCGTCGCGGGCTTGAACGTCGTCATCGCGGGTTACGGCTGGTGCGGCCGCGGTGTGGCCATGCGAGCCCGCGGCCTCGGCGGCCAGGTGATCGTGACGGAGATCGATCCGACGAAGGCGATCGAGGCCGTGCTCGATGGATATCGAGTCATGCCCATGGAAGAGGCGGCGGAAATCGGCGACATCTTCGTCACCGTCACCGGAAACAAGGGCGTGCTCCGCCAGGAACACTTCCGGGCCATGAAGGATGGCGCCGTCATCTGCAACTCGGGGCACTTCAACGTCGAGATCGACATTCCGGCCCTCGAGGCGCTGGCGCGCGGGCGCCGGCGGATTCGCGAGTTCGTCGAGGAGTTCACACTTTCGAACGGCCGGCACGTGAATCTTCTCGCGGACGGCCGGCTCATCAACCTGTCCGCGGCGGAAGGTCATCCGGCCTCCGTCATGGACATGTCGTTCGCCAACCAGGCCCTCGCGGCGGAGTTCATGGTGAAGAACCACGCGACTCTGGAGAAGAAGGTGCACACCGTTCCGGAAGAGATCGATCGAGAGATCGCTCGCTTGAAGCTCGCCGCCATGGGAATCGACATCGACGTCGCGAGCGCGGAGCAGCTTCGGTACATGAGCTCCTGGGAAGAGGGGACGTAGAAGAATCGGGTGATCGGGTGATCGGGTGATCGGGTGATCGCCAGAACGCAGGCCCCGGGGCACGGACCTTGTCCCGCCTTTCCGGGATGTCTTCTTTTCGCGCAATCATGAAGGCCTCCGCGTTCGCCGGTCTTCTCTTTGTCGCTCTGCTCCTCGGAGCGCCGGCCGCGGCGGGGCAGGGGAGTCCGGAGCCTGCGCCCGCTCGCGTGGGCAAGATCCGGGTTCGCACCCTC
>DATNMZ010000131.1:0-3163 GCA_035602095.1 Thermoanaerobaculia bacterium | reverse complement strand
TCGCGGACGAGCGTCAGGGAACGCCGCGCGATCTCCTGCGCGACCGCCCGGTCCTCGGGGCGGTCCACGATCCGAAAAATCCGCTCGGGGTCGGCCGCGGGCGCGCCGGCCCGGGCCTTGGCCGCAAGCACGCGGGCAACCGCCGCGTCGAGACGGGCGCGCGGAATCCGGCCCGATTCGACGGCGCGCCGCACGGCGGCGATCGCGGCGCCGATGTCGGGGGACTTCGGGATCTGGTCCGCGCCCGCGAGGATCGCCCGCACGGCCGCCTCCCCGGGCTCGTAGTGGTCGGTGATCCCGCCCATGTCGAGCGCATCCGTGACGACGAGGCCGGTAAATCCCAGCTCTCCGCGGAGGAGGCCTTCGACGACGGGCGCGGAGAGCGACGCCGGAACGGTCGCGTTGCGCGAGGCCTCCGTCGCGTCCTTCGTGTACGGGTTGTCGCGCGTCCCGCCCGGCCGGGGCGGCGCGGGCGTCGCGTCGACGTTGGGCAGCGAGAGGTGGGCCGTCATCACGGAGGCGACCCCTGCCGCGATGGCCGCCCGGAAGGGGACGAGCTCGACGCGCGCGAGCCGCTCCGCGGTCGCGGACAGCACGGGGAGGGAGCGGTGCGAGTCCGTGTGCGAATCGCCGTGCCCGGGGAAGTGCTTCGCCGTTGCGAGAACTCCCCGCGACTGAACTCCTCGAACGAAGGCGGCGACGAACCGCGCGACCTCCTGGGGGTCTTCGCCGAAGCTCCGGACGTTGATCGCCGGATTGTCCGGATCGACGTTCACGTCGGCGACGGGCGCGTAGATCTGGTTCAAGCCGATCTCGCGCGCCTCTTCGGCGACGATCCGGCCCTCCCGCTCCGCGAGGCTCGGATCTCCCGTGGCTCCCACGGCCATCGGCCAGGGCCAGTACGTCGTGTCGTGGAATCGCATGCCGGGCCCGGCCTCGAGGTCCGCGGCGATCAGCAATGGCGTCCGGGCGAGAGCCTGAAGCTTTCGGTTCAAGAACGCCGCCTCGTACACGTTCGAGAACTGGAACCAGAGGATGCCGCCGACTCCGTTGTCGCGGACCTGGTGGACGAGCTCCCGGTATTCGGGAGACGCCTCGTTCATGAAGCGCGCCGTCGAGGCGTAGACGAAGAGCTGCCCGATCTTCTCGTCCAGGCTCATCGCCTGGGGAATGAGGCTCGCGCAGGCTAAGGGGAGCGCAAGGAGCGCCGCGGCAACCGCGAAGCGTCCGAGGACGAAACGCTGGGAGGGGTTCCGCACGGAAAAGAAGTCTACCGTTGACCCACTCGCTGTCCGCTGATTGGCTGAGAGCTGACAGCCGAAAGCTGACAGCTACTCCACGGGAGTCACCGCCATCTGGTCCTCTTCCCCCGTGCGGATCCGGTAGACCTTCTCGACCGGCAGCACGAAGACCTTTCCGTCGCCGACGGCGCCGGTCCGGGCGGAGCGGAGAATCGCCTCGACGGTGGGCCGGACGAAATGGTCCGAGACCCCGATCTCGATGCGCACCTTCTCGGAGAGCTCCATCTTCACCGTGGTTCCCCGGTAGGTCTCGACGCGCTCGGTCTCCCCTCCGTGGCCCTGCACGCGCTGGAGGGTCAGCCCGCGGACCTCCGCCCGGAAGAGGGACTCGAGAACTTCGTTCAATTTGTCGGGACGGACGATCGCGACGACGAGCTTCAGGAGGCGCCTCCGAGGCTGCCGAGAGCCGGCGCCGGGACCGGGGCGGGCTCGGAAGACGCTTCGGACAGCACGAGAATCGCCCCTTCGCCGTGGCCGTAGGCCTCCTCGCCGTGCTGCGTGACGTCCTGCCCGAGCCCCTCGTCGCGAGCCGATGCCCGGAGCGTCATCGCCAGGCCGAGGACCTTCAAAATGCCCCAGGTCATCGCCGCGCTGAAGACGAGGGCCGCGCCGACCGCAGCCGCCTGGACGGCGAGCTGCCGAGGATTGCCGAAGAGGGCGCCGTCGGTCGCGCCGTTCCACGATTTCTGCGCCAGCACTCCCGTCAGGAGCGCTCCGACCGTTCCCCCGACCCCGTGCGCCGCGACGACGTCGAGAGAGTCATCGAGCCGGGTCCGCGCCCGCCAGAGCAGGGCGAAGTAGCTCGGAAACGCGGCGGCGCCGCCGAGCAGGATGGCGGAGAGCGGTCCGACGAACCCGGCGGCCGGCGTGACTGCCACGAGACCGACCACGATCGCCGTCGCGGCGCCGACCGCGGTCGCCCTTCCCCCGCGCAAGAAGTCGAGCAGCGTCCACACGACGAGCGTCGCGACCGGCGCGAAGAGCGTGTTGGTGAACGCGAGGGCCGCCGAGGGGTTCGCTCCCAGCGCGCTTCCCGCGTTGAAGCCGAACCACCCGAACCAGAGCAGCCCCGCGCCGAGGAGGGTGAAAGGCACGTTGTGCGGCAGGATCGCCTGCCGGGCGTAATCCTTCCGAGGGCCGAGGACCCATGCGGCCACCGCCGCTGCCGCCGCCGCGTTGACGTGTACGACCGTTCCGCCGGCGAAGTCGAGCGCGCCCAACTTCGCGAGCCAGCCGCCGCCCCAGACCCAGTGGGCGAGCGGGGCGTAAACGAGAATCCCCCAGGCGGAAAGGAAAACGAGGTAGGGGCCGAAGCGCATGCGTTCGACGACGGCGCCCGAGATCAGGGCCGCCGTGATGATGGCGAAGGTCCCCTGGTATGAGAAGAAGAGAACGTGCGGGATCGTGCCGTGCGGGGAGAGATCCACTCCCCGGAGGAGCGCGTGGCCGAGGTTGCCGATCCACGGGCCGTCGCCCGAGAATGCGAGCGAGTACCCGGCGAGGGCCCATCCGATCCCGACGAACCCGAGCGCCGAGATGCTCATCATCATCGTGTTGAGCGCGTTTTTCGAGCGGACGAGGCCCCCATAGAAGAACCCGAGCGCGGGGGTCATCAGCAGAACGAGAGCGGTCGCGACGAGGAGCCAGGCCGTGTCCGCAGCGTTCATCGCCGTCGGAGGGTAGCAGGACTACGCGGCGGTGTCACTCGAAATCTGCACGAGTGGCAGAGAAACGAGTGCATCCGAACAAGAATCTGTCTTTTCTGCCGTAATGAGGTGCCAAAACTGCTGAAATAACCATATGCCGGGTGCACCCGTTCAGGGCCAGTCGACATCGCAGCCCGGCTCCCGCGCCGGGCTCCT
>DATNMZ010000130.1:0-4085 GCA_035602095.1 Thermoanaerobaculia bacterium | reverse complement strand
CGAGAGGAGAAAGCAGCCAGCCCTGGACGCGCGCGCCGTCGCTCTCCCACGTCAGGCTCCGCGCCTCGCCCCAGACCGGCTTTACGCGCGCATTTTCCCGCGTGACCGGCTTCCATCCGCCGATCGGTCCTGCGACCACTTCGGGCGGCTCCCGGAAGGAGGAGCGGACCGCCGCCGACGCGCCACCCTTCTTCGAGAGGGAGAAGCTTCGGAGGACGGCCGGTCCGCGCCAGAGCGTCGTCACCTTGCCGGCCGCGTCGAGGGTCGCGACCCCCTCGTCTCCTTCGACATACTCGGTGAAGAGGATTTCGCCGTTGGGGCGCCAGAAGAGCGACGACGCGGACGCCTTCATGCCCTCCGTCCGGTTCTGCGCCGCGCCCCCCGAGGCGGGAACGGTCCAGATGTCGCCTCCCGTCGAGCCCTCGTCGCTCATCAGGCCGTGGATGACGGCGATCCGCTTCCCGTCCGGGGACCAGCGCGGACAGGCGATCTGGAGAGGAGGTTTCCAGAGCGATTTCGTCGCGCCCGTGGAAGCCGACACCGTGTAGAGCTGCGCGATCCAGTAGTTGTCCGTGCCGGAGCCTTCGGCCGCTTCGGCGGCGAATCGCTTTCCGTCCGGAGACCAGTCGTAATCGTAGATGTACATGTTGGCGGGGGAGACCTCGCGGACCCTTCCCGTCGCGACGTCGGCCACCGCGATGCGCCGCTCGTCCACCTTCTCTTCGACGACGCCCGAGTGCGGCTTGTAGGCGGTGAGCGCTCCCGGCTCCTGCGTCGAGCCGGCCACGAAGAGAAAGGCGACCGACTTGCCGTCCGGCGACCAGCGCGGATCGGCGAGCTGTCCCTTGACCGTCGTCAGCCGGCGGGCGGCCCCGCCCGAGGCGGGAGCCAGCCAGATCTGCGACTGCCCGTCCTTCGCGCCGTCGGAGAGAAACGCGATCTGCTTTCCGTCGGGCGACCAGACGGGGTCCTTCTCGTCGTGGGCGCGCCCGTCGGCCGCGGCAGTCACGCGGGCCGGCGCGGACGGCGATCCCACGTCCGCGACCTCGACGGCCGCCAGCTTCCAGGCGCCCTTGCGGTCCTTGATCTTCTTGACCCAGGCGAGCCGCTTGCCGTCCGGCGAGATCGCCACGTGCCCGTACTCCTGCACGGAGTGGAGCGTCGTGAGGAGGGACTCGACGGAGGGCTTCTTCGCAGGCGCCGCCGCCGCGGCAGCGGGGAGGGCGCAAAGGAAGGCCCCGAGAAGGAGAACTGATTTCTTCATAAACGAGTTGTCAGTTGTCAGTTGTCAGTTGTCAGTTCTCAGTTCGCACGGCCGCATCTTCATTTCGGAGAACTGATAACTGTCAACTGATAACTGAAAACTTCTCATTGCAAATCCACCCACACGCTCTTGACCTCCGTGTACTCCTCCAACGCGTAATGCCCTCGCTCGCGTCCGAAGCCCGACTGTTTGTACCCGCCGAAGGGCAGGCCCGGGTCGTAGAGGTTGTACGCGTTGATCCAGACGGTCCCGGCCTTCAATGCCTTCGCGGTGCGCAGCGCCTTCTTCACGTCGCGGGACCAGACGGCCGCCGCGAGCCCGTAGATCGTGGAATTCCCGACGGCGACAGCGTCCGCCTCGTCCTTGAACGTGAGCGTCGCGAGGACCGGTCCGAAGATCTCCTCCCGCGCGATCGTCATCTCGGGGGTGACGCCGTCGAAAACGGTCGCCTCGAAGAAAGCGCCCTTGCCGCCGACGGCCGCCCGGTTGCCGCCCGCGACGAGCCGAGCGCCCTCCGATTTCCCCTTTTCCACGTAGCGGGCGACGCTGTCGCGCTGCTTCTCCGAGACGAGCGATCCGAGCCGGGTCTTCGGGTCCAGGGGATCGGCGGGCACCATCTTGCGGGCCCGCTCCGCGACCTTCTCGATCAACGCGTCGTGGACGGACTCCTCGACGAGCAGGCGCGACCCGGCGGAGCAGAGCTCCCCCTTTCCGTAGAAGATCGCGTTGACCGCGCCGCGCGCGGCGGCCTCGAGATCCGCGTCGGCGAAGACGACGTTGGGCGACTTCCCTCCGAGCTCCATCGAGACGCGTTTCAAGGTGCCGGCGGCGGCGCGCAGGATCGACTTGCCGGTTTCCGTCTCCCCGGTGAAGGAGATCTTGTCGATTCCCGGGTGCTGCGCCATCGCCGCGCCGATCGTCGAGCCGGGACCGGGGACGACGTTGAACGCCCCCGGCGGCAAGCCCGCCTCGGCGAGGAGCTCGGCGAAGAGGAGGGCCGTCAGGGGAGTCACGCTCGCCGGCTTCAGGACGACCGTGTTGCCGAGCGCCAGCGCCGGCGCGATCTTCCACATGGCCTGGAGCAGCGGGAAGTTCCACGGCGTGATGGCGCCGACGACGCCGATCGGCTCGCGCCACGTCATCAGCAGCGCGTCGTTGCGCGCCGGGAAGGTGTCGCCGTAGAGCTTGTCGGCCGACTCGCCGAAGTAGGCGAGGCACTCGGCCGCGGTCGGGAGGTCGATCTTCGCGGACTCGAAGATCGGCTTGCCGTTGTCGAGCGTCTCGACGCGGCCGAAGGCGTCGGCCCGCGAGGCGAGGAGGTCGGCGGCCCGCAGGAGGATCTTCCCGCGCTGGCGAGGCTTCATCGCCGCCCAGGGACCGCCCTCGAATGCCTTCCGCGCGGACGCGACGGCCCTGTCCAGGTCTTCCTTCCCGGCCTCGGACACCTGCGCGAGCGTCTCTCCGGTCGCGGGATTGCTCGTCTCGAATGTCTTCCCGGAAGCGGAGGGAGCGAATTGGCCGTCGATGAAGAGGCCGGTCTTGAGATTTAGCTCGGTGGTCGTGGACATGGGGGAAAGCTATCAGCTCAATCCGAGTTTTTCAGTTATCAGTTCTCAGTCGTCAGTTTTGGTTTTGGGCTGAATCCCCGACGGCCCCGGATTGGAACCGATATCTGATAACTGACAACTGACAACTGATAACTACCTGGCCTTGAACCTCGGAACTCTCTTTTCCTGATTCGCGGCGATCCCTTCCTTCGCGTCCTCGCTCTGGAAGAGGAGCTGCTGCAGCTCCCGCTCGATCGCCAGCGCGGACTCGAGAGGCAGGTCCCAGCCGCTCTGGACCGAGCGCTTGATCCGGCCGACGGCCTTCGCGGCCTTGTTCGGCGGCACGAACTGGCGCGCGTAGTCGAGGACCTGCTCCCACCATTCCGGCGCGGTCGCGTCGATCACCTGATTGACGATTCCGAGCTCGAGGGCCTCCTCAAAGGAGAAGGTGTTGCCCGTGACCATGAGCTCGATGGCCTTCGATTTGCCGACCATTTTCGCGAGCCGGGCGGTGCCGCCCGTGCCCGGGAGGACGCCGAGCGTGACCTCGGGCAATCCGATCTTTCCGGCGTCCTTGCGCGCGATCCGCAGGTCCGCGGCCATCGCGATCTCGAGACCTCCGCCGACGGTGTGGCCGTTCAGCGCCGCGATGACGAGCTTCGGCGTGTGCTCGAGCCGCAGAAGCGTCTCGTTGGCGTGCAGGCAGAAGAAGTACTTGAACCCCGGGGTCACGGCGTTCAGCATCCCGATGTTCGCGCCGGCGGAGAAGAACTTGTCCCCTTTTCCCCGCAGGACGATGACGTGCACGTCGTCGTCGAAGCGCGCCTTGAGAATGGCGTCGTCGAGCTGCCGCATCATCGCGTAGGTGTAGGTGTTCGCCGGCGGATCGTCCATTTCGACGACGGCGACGCCGTTGTCCGCCTTGTATTGAATGACCGGATGATCGAGCGCCGCGCTCGTCCAGTCGCGGGATTTAACCGGGGTGGTACTCATGGGCCCTCCTGAGGGAACTGCCGAGCGGGCGAGGATATCAAAGGAGACCAGGAGCCGGAAGACGGGAGACGGAAGACGGGAGACGAAGGAAGAACCGGAGACGGAAGAGGGGGACGATGGTCACGCTCTCGTTCGCCTGCCGTCTACCGTCTACCCTCTTCCGGCCCCGTCTACGACTGCCGTCTGCCGTCTACCGTCTCCCGGCCCCTCATAACCCGAGAATGCTCCTCGCAATGATGAAATAAATAAACAGCCCCGTCGCGTCGACGAGCGTGGCAATC
>DATNMZ010000129.1:0-2946 GCA_035602095.1 Thermoanaerobaculia bacterium | reverse complement strand
TGTCCTACATCGGTCTGTTCAGCTATTACCAGTACGACAACTGGTCCTACCAGCCGTCCTACGTCTCTTCGAATACGCCGTGGTTCTTCAATGGCGTGCGGATCCAGGTCTTCCCCAGCGACAAGTTCAAAGCCGAGCTTTGGGTCATCAACGGGTGGCAGTCGTACGGCAAGTTCAACCATGCGCCGGGCCTCGGCTTTCAGCTCTTGTGGCGGCCGACCGGCTCTATTTCCGTGCTGAGTAACAACTATTTTGGAACCGACACCCTGGGCATCGCGGGCCGCAAGCGCATCCACACGGACGACAGCATTCAGTACAAATTTCTTGACAAGCCGGGGCGCTTTCTCGATAAAGCGGCGCTCACCTTCACGTTCGACGCCGGTTGCGAGTACGGAGGAGGGGTGAGTTGCTCGAGCGGCGGATCGGCCGGACCGGCGCAATACTTTCTCGGTTTCATGGCCTACACGCGCTTCTGGTTCGCCAACGACCGATACGCCGTGACTCTCGGCGGCGGTTCCATCACGAACCCGGGGCGATACCTCGTTCTCATCCCGCCGATCAACGGCGCGACGGCGCTTTCGGGGACCCCCTATTTCACGGCAAGCCCCGGCGACCCCTACAAAGCCTGGGATGCATCGGCCACGTTCGACTACATGCCTTCCCAGTTCGTCACGTTCCGATTCGAGTTCAACCGCCGCGCGGCCGACGTCCCCTACTTCAGCGGGCCCGGAGGCATCACGCCCGCTGGCGGCAACACGGGCTCCCCGGGCTCGTTCGTGCCGGGCTTTTCGCCCGATCTTCGCAAATCGGAGAGCCGCTTCACGGGCGCGTTGCTCGTCAAGCTGTGATCGAGTTTACGAGATCGAGGAGAGCGCGATGGCCGACCTGATTTTTCTCGCCGCGACGGTTCTGCTCTTCGGCGCGGCGGTCTGGTACACGCGGCGCTGCGACCGGATTTGAGAGGAGTGCCATGGGCTGGGAAGACGTTCTGGGTCTCCTGATCTGCGCGGGTCTGCTCTGGTACCTGCTCCGCGCTATGCTCAAGGCGGAAGAGGTCTGACGCGATGGCCGGAATCGACGTCGCAAAGATCACGGTCTTCCTCGGACTGATCATCGCCCTGACGCCGCTTCTGGGCGGTTACATGAAGCGCGTGTTCGCGGGCGAGAAGACGCTCCTCGACCCGATCCTGCGCCCCCTCGAGCGCGGGATCTATCGCCTCTGCGGCGCGGACGCGAAGAGCGAGCAGGGGTGGATCGAGTGGACGCTCGTCATGCTCCTCGTCAACGCCGCCTCGCTCGTCATTCTCTATGCGATGCAGCGCCTTCAGAAGGTTCTCCCCTTCAACCCGAACGGCTTCGGCCCGGTTTCGCCCGACTCCTCGTGGAACACCGCCGTGTCGTTCACGACCAACACGAACTGGCAGGGCTACTCGGGCGAGACGACGATGTCCCACTTCACGCAGATGGCCGGGCTGGCCCTTCACAACTTCCTTTCGGCCGCGACGGGCATCGCGATCGCCATCGCTGTGATCCGCGGGATCGCCCGGGAGAAAGCGAGCGGAATCGGAAACTTCTGGTTCGACTGCACGCGGGCGATCCTCTGGGTGCTCCTGCCGTTCTCCTTCGTCGCGGCTCTCTTCTTCGTCTCGCGGGGCGTCGTGCAGAATTTCCACGCCGACGTCGCGGTGAAGACGGTCGAGGGAGCGGAGCAGAAGATCCCACAGGGCCCCGTCGCGTCCCAGGAAGCGATCAAGATGTTCGGGACCAACGGCGGCGGGTTCTTCAACGCGAACTCCGCGCACCCGTACGAGAACCCGACGCCCGGAACGAATTTCCTCCAGATCGTCCTGATCTTCGCGATCGGCGCCGGTCTGACGAACACCCTCGGACGGATGAGCGGGTCCGTGCGGCACGGCTGGGCCGTCTTCGCCGCGATGGCGCTCCTCTTTCTCGCCGGGGTCGTGGTCTGCGACGTCGCCGAGCAGCGGGGGAATCCGATCCACCAGGCGGCGGGCCTGGCGTCCGCCCCGACCGCCGGCGGGACCGCGGGCAACATGGAGGGCAAGGAGGTCCGGTTCGGCATCGGAGACTCGGCGCTGTTCGCGACCGTCACCACGGACGCCTCCTGCGGCGCGGTCAACTCCATGCACGACTCCTACACACCGATCGGCGGGCTCGTTCCACTGGCCAACATCGCCACGGGCGAGATCATCTTCGGCGGCGTCGGGGCCGGCCTCTACGGGATGTTTCTGTTCGTGGTCCTGACGGTCTTCATCGCCGGACTGATGGTCGGGCGAACTCCGGAGTACCTCGGCAAGAAGATCGAGTCTCACGAAGTCAAGCTCGCCATGCTGTCCGTCCTCGTGCTGACGCTTTCGATCCTCGGTTTCTCGGCAGCAGCCTCCGTACTGCCCGCCGGGCTCTCGCCTTTGAACAACAAGGGCCCGCACGGCTTCTCGGAGATCCTCTATGCATTCACGTCCGGCGCCGGTAACAACGGCTCCGCCTTTGCCGGATTGAACGCGAACACCCTCTTCTACAACGTGACTCTTGGGATCGACATGTTCCTGGGGCGCTTCTTCATGTTGATCCCGATCCTGGGGATCGCGGGCTCTCTCGCCGGCAAGAAGCGCGCGCCCGCGTCGGTGGGCACTTTTCCGGTCACGGGACCGATCTTTACCGTCCTGCTGATCGGCGTCATCGCAATCGTCGGCGCGCTGACGTTCTTCCCGGCGTTCTCGCTCGGCCCCATCGTGGAACAGCTCCTGATGCGCGCCGGGAAACTGCTGTGAGGAGCCACGACGTGGCTTCGAACTCCCCTCGACGCGGCAAGCTCTTCGACCGCGCGATCGTCCGGGCGGCCGCCGTCGATTCCTTCCGCAAGCTCGACCCCCGGCTTCAGGCGAAGAACCCCGTAATGTTCGTGGTGCTGGTCGGCGCGGTGAT
>DATNMZ010000128.1:0-3553 GCA_035602095.1 Thermoanaerobaculia bacterium | reverse complement strand
CGCGCGACGAGCTCGTGCGTTCGACGCTCGGCGTGCAACAGACGGTGCGAATCGATGCGGAGGCGACGATCGACCCGGCGCTTTCCGAGCGTCTAGCGCGAATGGGCGCGAAGGTGGACGGCCGGACCGTGCTCCTTCTGGCGGACGACCCGCCCCGGCAGATCCGCGAGCTTCTCGAGGCCTTTCACGCTGGCGGCGCCGTGGTCCGGGACCTGACTTTGAAGCACGCCTCGCTGGAGGAGGTGTTTCTGCACTTGACCGGGCGGGAGCTTCGGGAATGATCCTCGCCATCGCGAAGAACCGGCTCTGGAGCCTGCGCCACGATCGGGCGGCTTTCGTTCTCGCCTTCGTTCTCCCGATCATCTTCTTCTCGATCTTCGCGGCCATCTTCGGAGGGAGCTCCGGCCGCTCGACGACGAGCCGCGTTCGCGTGGCGGTCGTGGACGAGGACGGGAGCGAAACGTCGCGGCGATTCGTCGCGGCCCTGAAGGCCGAGAGCGCGTTGAACGTCGTCGCCACGACCGGGAAAAAGTCGGGGGAGGCCGCTCCTTTCACGTTGGCCACCGCGGAGGAGGCGGTAAAGGCCGGCGACATTCCGGTCGCGCTGATCGTCCCGAAGGGTTTCGGCGACCGGCCGTTTCGATTCGGTCCCTCGGGCGAGCGGCCCGTACTCTCTCTCCTGTCCGACCCGAGCGACCCGGTCGCTCCCCAGGTGGTCGCGGGGCTGGCTCAGAAGGCCGTGATGACGGCGCTGCCCGACGCGATGGCCCGCGGAGGCATCGACGCGATCGACCAGTGGGGGGGCGGTCTGACTCCGGAGCAGCGCGCCAGGCTGGAGGAGAACTTGAAGGTCCTCCGGGAGCGGGCGCCCTCCGGCGGAGGAGCGGCGGCCGAGTCGCAAGGCGCGGCCGGCCTCGTCGAGGTGAGACGCCGCGACGTGCTCGGGCAGACCAAGGGCAACCCGATGGTCGCCTTCTACGCGGCGGGCATCGGCGTCATGTTCCTGCTCTTCTCGGCCGCGGGCGCCGGCGGCGCGCTGATCGAGGAGGCCGAGAGCGGCACTCTCGACCGGATTCTCTCGACCCGGGTGACGATGGGAAAGCTCCTGGCCGGGAAGCTCGTGTATCTCGCCGGCATCGCGGCCGCGCAGCTGACCGTCATGTTCCTCTGGGGCTCGATCGCGTTCGGCCTCGTGATGCGCGGGCACTGGATCGGGTTCCTGATCATGACGGTCTCGACCGCGCTCGCCGCTTCGACGTTCGGATTGCTGCTCGCGTCCGTGAGCCGGTCGCGCATGCAGCTCGTGGCGCTCTCGAACGTGGGCATCCTTGTCATGTCCGCGCTCGGAGGGAGCATGTTCCCGCGTTTCCTGATGCCCGAGTTCCTGCAGAAGGTCGGTCTGGTGACCTTGAACGCCTGGGCGATCGACGGTTTCCAGAAGGTCTTCTGGCGCGAGGAGCCCGTTCTCCACCTGTGGCCTCAGGTCCTCGTGCTGTGCGGCACGGCCTGCGCGTTCTTTCTCCTCGCCCGGCGGGTGGCCCGCCGATGGGAGGGTATCTAGCCGTCAGCTCTTAGCTGTCAGCTGCCGGCTGTCAGCCAGATCACCCTCGCGGACAGCTTTGCTTCCCGAAAGCCGCAACGAGTGACCACATCACGCCAAGCGCGCGTCTCTTTCGATTCCCGTTTCCCGTTTCCCGTCTCCTCAGCCGCGGACCATGTCGATCATCCTCTGGAGCACGGAGATGACGCCGGTCCACTCGTTCCACACTTCCGGGAACACGTTCGCTTCGCGCAGCGCCGCATCGGTCGCCCGCGCGTCGCGGATGAGCTCGTTCATGGAAGCGCGGAGGTCCTGGCGCGTCCCGATTTCACCGCTTTCGTAGCGCTCGTGGAAATTTCGCGCCTCGTCGCTGAAGTGGTGGATCCGTCCGAAAAACTCCTGCTCCCGGGGACCGTAGTTCGCCGCACGCCGCTCGGCAATGCGATGGGCGCGATCGGCCCGATCGTCGAGCTCGTGAGCCAGCCTCGCGAATTGCTCGCGCGAATAGCCGTAGTCCCGGGACGGCGGCGGATAGTACGGGTGGCCGTATCGGTAGTTCGGGTCGTTCGAGTCCGATACCGTGGCGACGCACGCAGTGCCGGCGAGCACCACACCGAGCGCAATCAGAAGGTGCGGGAGGCGTTTCGTCTTCTTCGGCATTTTCTATCTCTCCATAAAAGCCGGCGAGGCCGGCCCCTGCCAGCCTCCATGCCGGCGAAATCGGATCAGGCTCCGGCCGCGGCGCGGAGGCGCGCGAGCACCTGCATTGCCTGGTTCCACTCCTGGCGAATCTCGGGGAAGGCGTTGGTCCGGCGCATCTGATCCTCGACCGCGCGGGCGGCCTGCGCCAGGCGCTCCATGTTCCCGCGGAGCGGTTGCGTTTCGGGTTGACGCCCGATGCTCTCATCGATGGCGCGCGACTGCTGGGCGAAATCCGAGATCAACTGCCACGCCGTTCTCTGATTCGCGTCGAGCGGGAAGGGGCCGGCCAGCTGCCGGGCGGTTTCGGCCAGCCGGGCGGAGCGCTGGGCGAGATCGTGCGAGAGGGCGCCGACCTCATTGTCGCTCGACCGATCCATGCGTTGCGCCGGGGAGCCGTTGCGATCATCCCGCCGATCCATGCGTTCCGCCGGCCCGCCGTACCGATCCGACCGGCCCTCTCCGGAACCCTGAGGAGCCCCGCGAGGCTCGTCGTACGCCCGCCCATCGGCGTAAACCTCGGGCGATCGGGAACGACGCCCCCGAGCGTCTGCCTGAGAGAGCCGAATCATCTGGTTCAAGAGATTCACCGTCGCATTCCAGTCCTCCGCCATGTGGTCGTCCCTGTGGCCTGAGCGCGCGATGCGGACCTGCACGGCTCGTGCGTCCTGCAGGAGCGCCCGAAGCTCGTCGTCGACCTGCCACGGCTGCGTCTGGTAAGCGTCCATGCGCGCGTGGAACTGCGCGGCGCGGCGTGAGAAATTCGAGATCGCACGGAGAAACGCCCGATCCCGCTGGTATTGCCAGATTCCCCGGTGCTGCGCCTGATCGTTCGCGTGCTGCGCCTGGCCGTCCAGGTCATGCGCCAGCCGGCGCATTTCTTCGTAACCGCGCCGGGACAGCCTGCCAGTGTCGGGAACCTGTGCAAGCGCATCGCCCCCCGACCCGAACAGCAGCGCCGCCGCCGCAAGCGCGAGCGCCGCGCTTCCCACCCTTTTTCGGATATTCATTTCCAGTCCCTCCACAGCGGGTCCGGAGCAAACACCGAACCAAGTTCGAGGGTCTCTGTTTTCTTGGAGTTGCGTCGTTCCGTCAGCCGCCGCGGTGTCCCCGCCTCAGGACAACTGATCTGGCTTCGCGTAGGGCCGGCCTCAGCCGTCGAGCGCTGCCGTTGCCGCGGGGTGTGCGCTTCTCAGCCCCCGGAGACGCGCAGACAACGGGGGAATCCGTCTCTCGTGGTCTGTCTTTCCTTCGATTCCCGTTTCTCGTTTCCCGTTTCCCGATTCCCGATTCCCGATTCCCGATTCCCGTCTC
>DATNMZ010000127.1:0-4090 GCA_035602095.1 Thermoanaerobaculia bacterium | reverse complement strand
CTTCCTCTTCGAGTTCTTTGATTTTCGTCTGGCTAAGGGAAGCGGGTGAAAAATCCCGCGCGGCCCCCGCCACTGTTACCGGGGACGTCCCGGGCACGAACCACTGGGCGCGAGTTGATCGAGAAGTTCGGTCGCGCGTTCGGGAAGGAGCCCGGCGGCGAAGGATCCGGAAGCCAGGAGACCTGCCGGACGAAACGCTTCCTCGGACGGGTGGATCCGGAGTGGCGCGCCTTCGAATTCGCGCGGGCGTGCGGACCTCTCCGACCCCTTCCGAGACTTCGTCTCGTCGAACGGGAGGTTCGAATGACGACCGCGCTTCTGCTCACTCTCCTCGGCGCCCTGTCCCGCCTTCTGCCGCATCCCCAAAACGCCGTCGCCCTGGGAGCGCTCGCGCTCTACTCCGGCGCGAGGCTGCCGCGCCGGGTTGCCTGGGCGGTCCCTCTCGCGGCGATGGCGTTCTCGGACCTGCTGATCGATTACGGCACGGGGAGGCGCGCCGTGACGCTGGTCCGCGCCTCGGTTTACGGCGCGTTCGCTCTCATCGTGCTGCTCGGGAGGGTGGCGGCCCGCCGGGCGAAGCCGGTCCGGCTGGCCGCGCTCTCGGTTGCCGGCTCTCTGTTCTTCTTCGTCGTGACGAACTTTGCGGTGTGGGTCGAGATGGGGACTTATCCGCCGACTCGGACGGGGCTCGCCCTCTGTTACGTCGCGGCGGTGCCGTGGTTCTGGAACACGCTGCTGGCCGACCTCGCGGGAACAGCCGTGCTCTTCGGGCTCGACGGCCTCGCGCGGCACGCGCGACGGGGCGCCGCGCATGCGGCCCTCCTCGCGGTGGCGGCCCTCTTCTTCGGAGCGGGCGCGGCTTCCGCCCAGCAGCTGCCGCCCGTTTCCGAATCGCTCGTCGTTACGGCCACCGCGGCTCCCGAGAACCAGACGGAGCTTGGCGCCGCGGCCACGGTCATCTCGCGCGAGGACATCGACCGACACGGGTACCGCACGGTGTCGGAAGTCCTGCGTTCCGTTCCCGGACTCGACGTCGCTCGGTCGGGCCCCGATGGCGCCATCACCTCGGTGTTTCTCCGCGGCGCGAACTCGACCGGTGCGCTCGTTCTCGTTGACGGCGTCCGGATGAACTACCCCTCGTTCGGCGGATACGATTTCTCGACGCTCACGACCGAAAACGTCGAGCGGATCGAGATCGTGCGCGGGCCCTTCTCGGCGCTCTACGGATCCGACGCGCTTGGCGGCGCGATCCAGATCTTCACGCGCTCGGCGACGCCGGGGCTTTCCGGCCGCGCGAGTGCGGAGGCGGGCAACGCGGGCCACCGCGAAGCAGAGGCGTCGGCGTCCTTTGGCGGCGGGCCCTGGGGCGCTTCTGCGAGCGTGCGGGACGGCCGGGTGGATGGCGACCGCGCCAATTCGGATTGGCGCCAGAAGAGCGCGGGCGTCCGTCTCGAAGGCCGGCCCGCCGGGGATCTCCGGTTGGCTCTCGAGGCCGGCATCGTGGACGGCGAGCTCGGCGTGCCGGGTCCGGTCGGCGGAGAATCGCCCCGAGCACGCGCGACCTGGCGGGAGGAGCGCGTCGCGCTGCCCGTCTCCTTCCGACCCGCGGAGGGGCACCAGGGCAGCCTCCTGCTCGCAACCGTCTGGTCGCGGCCGACCTACGACAATCCCGACTCGGCGTTCTCTTCCGCCACGAAGAACCGCTCCTGGCAGGCGCGGGCCGCCGACACCTGGACGTTGGGAACCCATCGCCTGACGGGGTTCGTCTCGTGGGAGCGCGACCAGGTCGACGACGCGTCGAACTACGGCGTGAACCTCGCCGGACAGCACACGACGATCTGGGGCCTGGGGGCCGAGGACTCGCTGAAGCTGCCCCACGGCTTCGCGGCGACGGCGGGCGTGCGCTACGACCGACACTCGCAATTCGGTTCGGCATGGAGCCCGCGGGCCACGCTCGCCTGGCTTTCGGCCGATTCGCTCTGGAAGGTCCGCGCCTCCGCCGGAACCGCGTTCCGCGCGCCGAGCGTCGGAGAGCTCTACTATCCCTTCGTGGGCAATCCGGATCTGCAGCCCGAGCATTCCGTGTCCTACGAGGTCGGCGCGGAGCGCTACGTTTCCGGAGGGCGGGTCGAAGTCTCAGCCTTTCGGAACGAGTTCCGGGATCTCATCGTGTATGACTTCACGAAGTCCCAGGACGTCAACGTCGGGCGCGCCCGGACTCGCGGGATCGAAGCGGCTTTCCGGCAGGATCTCGCGCCGCAAATTTCGGTCGATCTCGGGTACACGTATCTCGACACGGAGGACCGGTCGACGGGAGAGGCGCTCCTGCGCCGGCCGCGTCACCGCGCGTTCCTCTCCTTCGTCGTGCGGCCCGTGGCCGGGTTGATGATCTCGCCGCGCGCGACCTTCGTCGGGAAACGCCGCGACGCCGACCCGCTGAAGGCCGCCCATTTCGACGAACCCTCGTACGTGCGTTACGACTTGTTCGCGCGCTGCGAGATCGGCAGGTGGACGCCATACGTGCGCCTCGAGAACCTGAGCGACCGCCGTTACGACGAGGTCGCGGGGTACCCGGCCGTGCGCCGCCGATTCTCCGGCGGGCTGGAAGTAGGCTTCTGATGCCGCGCATCACGCGGGTCTACACGCGGACGGGAGACGACGGGACGACCGCGCTCGGAGACGGGGGGCGCGTCCCGAAGGACTCGCTCCGGGTCGAGGCGTACGGCACGGTCGACGAGCTGAACAGCGTGCTCGGCGTCGCGCTCTCGGAGAAGCTCGATCCCGAGGTAGCCGCGGCGTTGCGGCGGATCCAGAACGAGCTCTTTCATCTCGGCGCGGATCTCTGCGTTCGGGAGAAGCAGAAGGAGAAGCGGCCCGTGCCGCGGATCGAGGACCGCCAGATCGTGGCGCTCGAAGGTCTGATGGACGCGCTCTCGGAGAAGCTCACGCCGCTCGATAATTTCGTTCTGCCCGGAGGCGCGCGCGGCGCGGCGGCGCTCCACGTCGCGCGCACCGTCTGCCGCAGGGCCGAGCGCCTCGTCGTCGCTCTGTCGCGGGAGGAAGCCGTCGGAGCGGACACCGTGCGCTACTTGAACCGCCTCTCCGATGCCCTATTCGTTCTCGCCCGGTACGAGAACAAGCGGGCGGGCGTGCCGGACGTCCTCTGGGACAGCCGGGCGTGAGCCGTCGCCCGCGCGCGCTCGTGTCCTGGAGCTCCGGGAAGGACAGCGCGTGGGCGCTCGTCCAAACGCTGCGGGCCGGGCGGTACGAGGTCGCGGGCCTGCTGACGACCGCCACGGAGGGATACGGGCGGGTCTCCATGCACGGGGTGCGGGAAGAGATCCTGTCGCGCCAGGCGTCCGCGGCCGGCCTCCCCTGCGCGACGGTGCGAATTCCCCCCGCCGCCTCCAATGCGGACTACGAGCGGGCGTTTCTCGCGGCGGTTGCACGGGCACAGCGCGCAGGCATCGAGCGGATCGTCTTCGGCGACCTTTTCCTCGCGGACGTTCGCGCATATCGCGAGCGCCTGCTCGATGGGAGCGGGGTCGCTCCGGATTTCCCGCTCTGGGGCTTCGACACGGGCGTCCTCGCGCGCGAAATGATCGCGGCCGGCTTGCGCGCCCGAGTCGTGTGCCTGGATCCGCGGCGGCTCGTCGCGTCCTTCGCCGGACGCGAATTCGACGCGGCCTTTCTCGACGACCTGCCGGCCGGCGTCGATCCTTGCGGAGAGAACGGAGAGTTCCACACGTGCGTGACGGACGGTCCGATGTTTGCGGCGGCCGTCCCGGTCGAACGCGGGGAGACGCTCCTCCGGGACGGGTTTGTTTTTTCCGATCTGCTGCCCGCGGACTCCCGAAGAGAAGCCGCGGCGGCGCCGTGACGCCGAGGATCGTCTCGCTCCTCCCATCCGCGACGGAGATCATTGCGGCGCTCGGATTCCGCGGATCCCTCGTCGGCCGTTCGCACGAGTGCGACTTCCCGGCGGGCGTGGAGGACCTGCCGGTCTTGACGGAGCCGAAGCTCGACCCGCGAGGCTCGACCCGCGAGATCCACCGGCAAATGGAGGCGCTCCTTTCGCAGGACATTTCGG
>DATNMZ010000126.1:0-4533 GCA_035602095.1 Thermoanaerobaculia bacterium | reverse complement strand
AGTCGCCTCGTCTGACGGACTGCAAAAGGCCGGACACGACGTCCGCATCCTTTTTCCAGCAGCCTGCTAAACGTGCCGGTCTACGAGGATCCCGCCGGCGGCGTGCGGGTCGACGGCGAGGCGTTGCAGGCCTGGACGGCGGCTCTCGTCGCCCGAGTCGGAACGCCCCCCGACATCGCGGCGGACGTCGCGGAGATCCTCCTCGCCTCGGATCTGCGCGGAATCGCTTCCCACGGAACCGCGCGCCTGCCGCAGTACGTCAAGCTCGTCGAGGCGAAAGTCATGGATCCCGCCGCCCGCCCGGTCCGGGACGCGGGCAAGGCCGCGCTCGCCCGATTCGATGCGCGCAACGGCTGGGGGCACCATGCCGCCCGCGTCGCCACCGACGACGCGATCGCGCGCGCCAAAGCGACGGGGGCGGCGATCTCCGCCGTCCGGAACACGAACCACTACGGCATCGCCGGCTGGTACGCGATGCGGGTCGCCGAGCGAGGCATGATCGGCGTCAGCCTGACCAACACGTCCCCGCTGGTCGCGGCGACGCGCGCCCGCGTCTCCCTCCTCGGCACGAACCCGATCGCCGTCGCCGCTCGGGCCGGCCGCTTCGGGATGCTCGTCCTCGACATGGCGACGAGCACCGTGCCGCGCGGACGGATCGAAGTCGCGGCGCGGCGCGGGGAGAGCCTGCCCGTCGGGTGGGCGATCGGTCCGGACGGCGCCCCCGCCACGACTCCGAAGGCGGCGCTCGCGGGCGCGCTGCAGCCGCTCGGCGGCGAAGAGGCGAGCGGCGGCTACAAGGGTTATGGCCTCGCCCTCGTCGTCGAGGTTCTGACGGGCATCCTTGCCGACGCGGCGTTCGGACCGAACATCGTCGGCCTCTTCTCGACGGAAGGACAGTCGAACCTGGGGCAGTTCTTCCTGGCGATCGATCCCTCCGCGGTCGGCTCCGCCGCCGGATTCGAGGCGAGGCTCGAACGCCTCCTCGACCAGATCACGGCCGCGCCGCGCATCCCGAATGCTCCGGGCCCCGTGCTGTACCCGGGACAGCCGGAGGCCGAGCGGGCGGCGGACCAGCGACGCCGCGGCATCGCGATCGACAATGAGCACCACGAGTCGTTGCGGCTCCTGGCGGCCAGGTACAAAACCCCTTTTCCGGACACCTCTCCCATCGGACCGAAGCCGGTAGACGGTAGACGGTAGACGGCAGTCGAAAAGCGAGCGAGGAACATGGGCCAGTTCGTTTCCCGTTTCCCGTTTCCCGTTTCCCGGCCTCCGTCTAACAGGGTCCCCCTCGTCTCCCGTCTCCCGTCTCCCGTTTTCCGGCTCCGGTTCCTCCGTTGACCTACGACCTCGCCGTCGTCGGGGGCGGGATCGTCGGCCTCGCGACCGCGTACCAGATCCTGCTCGCGAAGCCGGACTGGAAGCTCGTGGTCCTCGAGAAGGAGCCGGAGCTCGCGACCCACCAGACGGGCCACAACAGCGGCGTTCTCCACGCCGGCCTCTACTACCCGCCCGGATCCCGGAAGGCCCGGCTCTGCACAGAGGGAAAGGCGGCGCTCGAGCTCTTTGCAGAGGAGCGCGGGATTCCGTTCGAGCGCTGCGGGAAGCTCGTCGTCGCGCTCGATGCGGAAGAGCTTCCCCGGCTCGCTTCCATCCGGGAGCGCGCCATCGCAAACGGCGTCCTCGGACTGGAGGAGGTCGGCCCCGAGCGGATCCGCGAGATCGAGCCTCACGCGGCGGGGATCCGCGCTCTCTGGTCGCCGGGCAGCGGCATCATCGATTTCCGGCGGGTGGCCCTCGCTTACGCCGAGGAAGTGAGGTCGCGCGGAGCGCACCTCTCCACGGGGGTTCGTGTGACCGGGATCCGCGAGGTGGCCGGCGAGCGCGTGCTCGCGACCTCGGCGGGAGATTTCCTCGCGCGCAACGTGATCGCGTGCGCCGGGCTCCACTCCGACCGCGTGGCGGCGATGACGGGGGACGCGGGAACGGAACGGATCGTCCCTTTTCGCGGCGATTACTACACGCTCGAACCACAGGCGCGCCGGCTGGTCCGCGGCCTCCTCTACCCTGTGCCCGATCCGCGCTTTCCGTTTCTCGGAGTCCACTTCACCAAACGCATCGACGGGGAAGTCCTCGCGGGCCCGAACGCGGTCCTCGCCTTCGCTCGCGAGGGATACCGCCGGACGGACTTTTCGCTCCGGGATCTCGCCGAGATCGTCTCGTTCGCCGGCTTCCGGCAGTTCGCGCGCGCGCACCTCCAAACGGGCCTCGCGGAGATGTGGCGCGACTGGTCGAAGCGCGCATTCGCGGCGGAGCTCGCCCGCTACGTTCCGGAGATCCGCCCGAAGGACCTGCGATTCGGGCCGTCCGGCGTGCGGGCGCAGGCGCTCTCCGCGGACGGCCGGCTCGTGGACGACTTCTCGATCGGCGAAAGCCCGCACGTCCTCCACGTGCGCAACGCCCCCTCCCCCGCAGCCACCGCCTCGCTCGCGATCGGCCGAGAGCTGGCTGAAATGGCGATCAAGCGCTTCAGTGACAGGTCATAGGTGATGGGTGATAGGTGATAGGAATCCGTCCACCACCTGCCACCTACCACCTACCACCTACCACCTGCGACCGGTCAGGTCGCATAAGTCGCCTTCCCGTTGCCGAAGGACCAGTTTTCCTTTGGCACTTCGACGAGGTTGATCAGCACGTCCTGCGGCCGGACCCCCGGGTCCCGGCTCAAGTTTTCGGCGATCCGCGCGTAGAGCGCCCGTTTCTGCTCGAGCGTGCGCCCGGCGTTCAAGGTGATCTGTATGAGGAGGAATCCCTCGCCTCGAGCGATCCCGAGGTAGGCGGGGTCGTAGACGAGCTCGCCCGGCCGATGCTCGGTGAGGACCTGGAAGCGGTCGTCTGCGGGGACGTTGATCGCGTCCACCATCGCGCGGTGAATCCCCTCGCCCACTGCGGCCCGCCAGGCGTCGGACTGCCCCGACCGAAACGACACTCGGACCATCGGCATCGCGTCACCCCCTCTCGGAAAAGGCGGAGCTCCCTCGAAGGGAAGCGTCCAGGATCTCGATCGGATGCGCGGCGGAAAGCTCGATGCCCCGCTCGCGCAGAATCTTCTGGATCTGGAGCGTGCAGCCGGGGTTGGCGGACGCGATCAAGTCCGGCCGCGTCGAAAGCACGTTGTCCGCCTTGCGGGCGCCGATCTCGTCGGCGCTCGCGGGCTCGGTCAGGTTGTAGATCCCCGCGCTGCCGCAGCACTGATCGCCCTCGGGGATCTCCAGGAGCTCGAGGCCGGGGATGCCGCGCAGAAGCGTCCGCGGCTCCTCGCGGATGCCCTGCGCGTGCGCGAGGTGGCAGGCATCGTGGTACGCCACGCGCAGCGGGACCGGGTGACGGGGCGCCGCCGGCCCGATCCGGGCGAGAAACTCGGAGACGTCCCGGATTTTCGCGGAAAACGCAGCCGCCCGGGGGGCCCAGTCCGGATCGCCGGCAAAAAGGCGGGCGTAATCCTTCAGGTTCGAGCCGCAGCCGGCGGCGTTGACGACGATCGCGTCGAGCGTCTCCCCTTCGAAGCGCCGGATCAGCTTGCGCGCGAAATCGAGGGCTTCCTCTTCGCGCCCGGCGTGCATCGAAAGCGCCCCGCAGCAGCCCTGCCCCGCGGGGACGACGACGGCGCAGCCCTCCGCCGAGAGAGCGCGAACGGTCGCCGCGTTGACCTCCGGAAAGAACACCCGCTGGACGCAGCCGGCCAGGAGGCCCACCGTCGCGCGCGTCCGTCCGAGCGCTGCGGTTCGCTCGGGCGGCTCCGTGGACTCGGTACCTCGGCGCAGGGCCGGCATCAGCGAATCGAGCTGCGCCAGTCGCCCGGGGAGATGCCGGAGGAGGCCCGAGCCTCGCACCAGGCGCTGGAGGCCGCTGCCCGCGTAGATCCGGAGGAGCGAGGCCACGACCTTCAGCCGCTCCGGATGGGGAAACAGGAAAAAGAGGAAGCTGCGGTAGAGCCGGTCGAGGAAAGGGCGTCGGTAATTCTTCTCGATGGCCGCGCGGGTCTGCTCGATCAGGACGTCGTACCGGACCCCGGAGGGGCACGCCGTCACGCACCCCATGCAGCCCAGGCACCGGTCGAAGTGCGCCACGACTGTCTCGGTGAATCCGAGGCTGCCTTCGGCGAGGCCGCGCATCAAGTCGATGCGGCCGCGGGGCGAGTCCATCTCCTCGCTCCAGGAGTTGTACGTCGGACACGCGGGCAGGCAGAAGCCGCAGTGCACGCAGTCGTCGATCAGCGTGCGGGGCCCGCGGGACGACCCGTCTTCCGTCCCGGGAAGGACGCCGTGGGGACCGATCTCCAGGGGCATTCCTACAGCCCCCCGACGAAGCGTCCGGGTACCAACCGCCGCTCGGGATCGAGACGCGCCTTCATGGACAAGAGCAGGGGCCAGGAGGGTGGCGTGGCGCCCCACACGTCCGCGAGCGCTCGCACGGCGGCGGGCGCCGTCTGGAGAACGAGCGACCCGCCCACGCCGGCGAGGCTGTGGCGGG
>DATNMZ010000125.1:0-2728 GCA_035602095.1 Thermoanaerobaculia bacterium | reverse complement strand
CAACGCGCGCCGCGGCTCCGAGCTCGGCCAGGAACCCCGGCAGCTCGTTCAACTCGAGGAATCGCTGCGGCTGCCGGCCGCGCAGCGAGGACGTGGCCACGACCGCGTCGAAGTCCGCGACGGCCTCGCGCAGGTCCGGCGTCCGGCGGATGCTCGCGAGGAGGTCATCGGCCCCCGAGGCGAGCCGGGCGGATTCCTCGTCCGGCTCGGCCGCCGGTTCGACGAGCCGGATGTCGCGAACTCCGAAATTCTTGGAGACGCGCGCGGCGGACCCGAGGTTGCCGGGAGTGTGTGTCCGAACGAGGACGATCGCGATTTCGCGAGAAGGCATGCGAGGAATTATCCGACAGGGAGTATCCTTGCCGAAGAGAGATGCGACGTCTTTGTCTCGCCGTGGCGGCGCGTATCCTCTTCGGCGCTGCCGCCGCGCTCGCTCAGGCCGCCCCGACGCCCCCCGCGGTGCCGGCGCGCGCCGACGTCTCGCCCGTTCCGACGCCGGCCCCGGTCGGACCGCAGGCCGGGGCTCCGAAGCCCCGGGAGACCCCTCTCCCGACCTACACCGAGAGCGCCGGAAGCGAGTACGTCCTGCTTCCGGTCGTGGTCTTCGACCGGAAGGGCCGTTTCGCCGAAGGGCTGTCGAAGAAGGACTTCCGGGTCAACGCCGGAGGGATCGACGTGGAGGTCGACTCTTTCGACCGCGACGATACGGCGCCCGCCTCCTTCGCTTTCTTGATCGACACTTCGGGCAGCATGAAGCTCGCCGGCAAGCTCCAGTCCGCCAAGAGCGCGGTCCGGCACATCCTGCAGGGGCGGCGGCGTGGGGACGATTTCGCCCTTTTTGCGTTCGCCGAAGACGAGGTCGCCCTCGTTTCGGACTTCTCCACGAATCCCGCCCGGCTCCTCGCGGCGCTCGACAAGCTCGAGGCGGGCGGGCGGACGGCGCTGTTCGATGCCGTCGCCGCCACCCCGGGTCGGATGATGTCCGGTCGGAACGGGAAACGGGCCATCCTTCTCTTCACCGACGGCGTGGACAACGCGAGCAAGCTGACGGCCGAAGAGATGGCAGACATCCTGCAACAGGTCTCGGTACCGGTCTACACGGTCGGCATGAAGAATGCCGCGTTCGACCGGCTGACCGACGAGGAACGCAAGGACCTCGCCCTCGACAACTTGAAGCTTCTCGCTAACTCGAGCGGCGGCCAGATGTTTCTCGCGAGCGGAGAGGAGGATCTGACGCCGATCGCGACGAAGATCAACGAGGAGGTCCGGAGGCAATACATACTGGGATTCGCCCCGTCGGGTCAGGGCGAGTTGAGATATCGTGTTGTAGTGGTGTCCGTGGCGAAACCCGGGAAGTGGGTCGTCCGGACGCGCCGGGGGTACCGGGGAACGATGCCATCGATCCCCGGAAGATCCGGCGGAAGTTAACGCGTTACAAGGAGGACTTTCATGGATACCAGGAGATCGAAAGCATGGGTCGTCGGCGGGGCGCTCCTTCTGGGCACCTTCGGCCTCGGTTGCGCGTCCAAGCGCTACGTCGGCGATGAGGTTTCCAAAAGCAGCGCCGCGTCGGAGCGGAGAATCAACGAGGTCGAGTCGCAGGTCGAGACGGCTCAGAGCAAGCTTCGGGACCATGACACACGGATCACGGAGCTCGACCGTTCGACGCGGGCCGCGCTCGAGCGGGCCCAGGCGGCCGGCAAGCTCGCCGAGGGCAAGTTCATTTACTCGCTCGTTCTCTCCGACGACGCGGTGAAGTTCCCCACGAACAGGTTCGCCCTGTCCAAAGAGGCCGAGTCGAGGCTGTCCGAGTTCGCCGACAAGCTGAAGTCGGAGAACAAGAACGTGTACCTGGAGATCCAGGGGCATACGGACTCCGTGGGCGCCCCCGGATTGAACTACCGCCTCGGAGTCGAGCGCGCTGAGGCCGTCCGCCGCTACTTGAACAAGCAGGGGATCGCCCTGAACCGGATGTCGACGATTTCCTACGGAAAAGAGGAGCCCGTCGCTCCGAACAAGACCAAGGAAGGCCGGTCGAAGAACCGCCGCGTGGTGGTCATCGTCCTCGCCTAGGCCCGGCCGGAGACCGCTTCGTCGGACCCCGAAAAGCCCCGCGCGAGCGGGGCTTTTCTGTTGTGGGGGTCTTTTCTCCCGGGCGGGTCCGCGGCGCTCGCTCTCCTGTCTTTCCTGTCTTCCCTCTCTCCGGCCCTGGAGCGGCGCGAGCCGGGGCCGCCCGGCGGACCCCGCGGCGCAGGGCCGCGAGAACACCCGTAAAGTCCGCCGGCGGAGCCGCCTCGACCAGGACGGAGACCCCGGTCGAGGGGTGGGCGAACCCGAGCCGCCGGGCGTGGAGCATCTGGCGGGCTGCCTCGGGCGGCCCCCCGGAAGCGGCGCGGGCCCGGTACACGCGATCCCCGACGACCGGATGGCCGATCGAGAGAAAATGGACGCGAATCTGGTGCGTCCGCCCGGTCTCGAGCGAGACGGAGACGAGGCTGGCGCCGCTCAATCGCTCGAGGACTCGATAGCGGGTCACCGCGCGCCGTCCCGGCTCCCCCCGCCGGGCGACGCCGCGGCGCCCGAGTCCGGCGTCGCGAACGAGGTCGGCGTCGAGGACGCCGGACTCGGGAGGGTTTCCGGCGACGATCGCCACGTACTCGCGTTCGATGTCGTGCGCCCGAAAGAGCGCCTGAAGAGCGTGCAGCGCTGCCCGGTTTCGGGCGAAGAC
>DATNMZ010000124.1:0-2769 GCA_035602095.1 Thermoanaerobaculia bacterium | reverse complement strand
GCCCGAGGCGATCGCCCGCGGCGCCGTCGCCATCGCTTCGGAGGCGGCCGCGCCGGCGGATCCGAAGGTTCCGTGGATCCGGGTTTCCGACGCGCGCCGGGCTCTCGCGCTCTTTGCGGCGCGCCTTTCCGGAGACCCCTGCGAAAAACTCGTCGTGGCCGGCGTGACCGGGACCAACGGCAAGACGACCACGACGACCCTTCTCGCCGCGCTCCTCGAACGCCGGTACGGGCGGTCCGGATTCGTCGGGACGGTGGGCTATCGAACCGGCCGGCGCGAATCGGCGGCGCCTCGGACGACGCCCGACGCCGCTCTCCTGCAATCGCTGCTCGCCGAGATGGTCGAGGCGGGCGTGCCGGCGGCCGCGATCGAAGTCAGCTCCCACGCGCTCGCGCTCGAGAGGGTGGCCGGGTGCCGGTTCGACGTCGCGGTGTTCACGAACCTGACCCGGGACCATCTCGACTTCCACAAGGACATGGAGGACTACTTCCGGACCAAGGCGCGGCTCTTTGCGATGCGCAAGCCCGGAGCTACGGGCGTCGTCAACGTGGACGATCCGTTCGGCGCCCGACTCGCGCGGGAAATCGCCCCTCCCGTCGTCACGGTTTCCTCGCGGGGAGGCGCCGCGGCACAGGCGCGAGCGGAGTCGATCCGCTGTGATCTCGAGGGGACCTCGTTCGACCTCGTGGGAGACCGGGGCGGGAGCTTTCGCGTGCGCTCGCCGCTGCTCGGCCGCTTCAACGTCGACAACCTCCTCGCGGCCGCGGCGGCGGGGCTGGCACTCGGTCTCTCCGAGGAGGACGTTGTGCTTGCAATCGCGTCGGTGGCGCGGGTGCCCGGGCGCCTCGAGGCCGTCGAGGCGGGCCAGCCCTATCCCATCCTCGTCGACTACGCCCACACCCCCGACGCGCTCGAGCGGCTGCTCCTCGCGGTCAAGGAGCTCACGGACAAGAAGATCATCCTCGTCTTCGGCGCCGGGGGGGACCGGGACCGGGGAAAGCGATTCCCCATGGGTGAGATTGCGGGCCGCCTCGCCGACATCCCGATCGCGACTTCGGACAATCCCCGCTCGGAAGATCCGAACGCGATCCTGGCGGAAGTCGGCGCCGGCCTCGCGGCCTCCGGCGCCACGAAGGCCCTGCGGATCGCGGACCGGCACCTCGCGATCCGCAGAGCGATCGACTTCGCGAACCCGGGAACCGTCGTCGTGCTCGCCGGGAAAGGCCACGAAACCACTCAGGTCATCGGAGCGGAGGAGCTGCCGTTTGACGACCGAAAGGTCGCGGCCGCGCTCGCGGGAGCCAGACGGTGAAGCCGTGAGATTCTCTCTCTCCGCCGTCGCGGCGGCGCTCGGCGTTCCCCCTCCGGTGGACGCCTCCCTCTCCGGAGTGGCGGTCGATTCCCGCAAGGCCCGGCCGGGCGACCTCTTCGTCGCGATGCCGGGAGCTCGCGCGGACGGCCACGACTTCGCGCGCCAGGCGGTGGCGTCGGGAGCCGCCGCCATCCTGGGCAGTCGGATTCCGCAGGGGCTTCCCGAACGGTTTCCCGTTCTGGTCGTCGATGACCCCGCGGATGCGCTTCTGCGGTTCGCCGGCGCGATGAAGCGGCAGGCGGGCTTCCGGCTCGCGGCGGTCGCCGGCTCCGTCGGCAAGACCACGACGAAAGAGTTCACCGCCGCGATCCTGGCCCGCCGCCACGCGGTCGAAAGGACGCCGGGAAACCAGAACAGCGCCGTGGGGTTCCCGATGTCGGTTCTGAATTTCTCGCGGTCGCCGGAGTGGATGGTCGGAGAAATGGGGATGAGCGCCGCCGGCGAGATCTCGCGGCTGTCGCGGACGTTCGAGCCGGACGTCGCCGCCATCACGGTCATCGCCGCCGAGCACCTGGAGTTTCTCGGATCGCTGGACGGAGTGGCGCGGGCCAACGCCGAGATCCTCGAGGGGCTGAAGGCGGATGGCGTCTTCGTGGTGAACACCGACGACGAAAGACTGGAATCCCTCGCGAGCTCCTGGGCCGGTCCCAAGCTCCGGTTTGGCCGGGGCGCGGCGGCGGACGTGACCGTCGTCGACGTCGCACCCGACGAGAGCGGCTCCCGGTTCCGGCTGAAGACGGCCGCCGGAGCCGTGGACGCGGCGCTCCGCGTTCCCGGACTTCACCAGGTCGGGAACTTTCTCGCCGCCTCGGCGATCGCGCTCGCGGCGGGGGCGAGCCTCGAGGACTGCGCGGCCGCCGCGCCGACGCTTGCGGCCGCGGCGCACCGCGGGGAGTTCCGCCGGCACGCGTCCGGGGCGCTCCTCTACGACGACGCCTACAACGCGAGTCCGCCGTCGATGCGCGCCGCGCTCGACACGTTGAAACTCCTCCGCGGGACGCGCAAGATCGCCGTGCTGGGCGACATGCTGGAGCTCGGACCGGAGGATGCGTGGTGGCACCGCGAAACGGGACGCTACGCGGCCGGTCGCGCCGACCGGCTCGTCTGCGTGGGCGCGCGGGCGCGGGCGATCGGCGAAGGCGCGGTCGAAGCGGGCCTCGCGCCCGACGCGCTGCTCTTAGCGGCCGACCCCGAGGAAGCCGTCGCCCTCCTCGATCCGATCCTCGAGGCGGGAGACGCCGTGCTCTTCAAGGCGTCGCGCGGCGTGGGGCTCGATCGGGCGGTGGCCCGCCTCGCCGGAGCCGGGAAGCTGGAAACGGGAGAGACGAGTCGAGGGACGCGAGAATGATCGACCGAATATATTCCGAGCCGAGAGATGGGAGTTCGTTTCGGGCGCC
>DATNMZ010000123.1:0-4369 GCA_035602095.1 Thermoanaerobaculia bacterium | reverse complement strand
GGTCGTCTTGCCGCTGCCCATGAAGCCGACCAGGTAGACCCGGCCGGGAAGCGCCCGCCGGCGCGTGACGTCGAGCGCGCGGCGCGCGTTTTCCTCGATGCGGCCGCCGGCGAGGAGCCCTCGGGCCATCGCCGCGGAGTCCGCCCCGGCGTCCAGGACGGAGTCGAGCGTCTCGGGCCCGATCCCGCCGACCGCGACGAGAGGCCGGGTCCTGGCGGCCGCGACGCGGGCCAGCGCCTGGAGCCCGCGGGGCTCGAGGTCCGTTTTCGTCGCGCTCGCGAAGACCGGCCCGAACGCGACGTAGTCGGGCTCGGGAGCGGCAAACGCGGCCGCGGCCTCGGCGAGTGAGTGCGTCGAGACCCCCAGCGGGGCGTCCGGCCCGAGGAGGCGCCGCGCCTCACGCGCCGGAAGATCGTCCGCGCCCAGATGGACCCCCACGCCGACGACGCGCGCCAGGTCGGCGCGGTCGTTCACGAACAGGAGGGCGCCGGCCTCACGCGCGAGACGCGCGGATCTCTCGAGGGCGTCGAGGAGATCGCGGTCGGCTGACTCTTTCTCGCGCACCTGAATGCATCGCACGCCGGCCGAAAGCAGGCGGGCGACGATCGCCGCGTGATCGGCGAGCCCCGCGGCAGCGCGATCGGTGATCGCGTAAACGGGGGGCAACGGCAGCGGCAGGGACACCCGACCGGCTCAGGAAGAGACGCGCCAGGGTCTCACGATGCTTCCGCGAACCGCTCCATGAATCGCGTCGAGACCCGCCCGCTCACGAAATCGGGGTCCTCGAGAATCCGCCGGTGCATGGGGATCGTCGTCTTGACTCCCTCGATGACGAACTGGTCGAGCGCGCGCCGTCCGCGGGCGATCGCTTCGGCCCGGTCCCTGCCCGTGACGATGAGTTTTGCGATCAGCGAGTCGTAGTAGGGCGGGACCAGGTACCCCTGGTAGGCGGCCGTGTCGACGCGGACGCCGAGCCCGCCGGGCGGGTGAAACGCCGCGATGCGGCCGGGCGAGGGTTTGAACGAGATCGGGTCTTCCGCATTGATCCGGAACTCGATGGCGTGCCCCCGCGGTTTCAGGTCGTGATCGGCGAACGACAACTTCAAACCCGCGGCGACGCCGATCTGCTCCTTGACCATGTCGACGCCCGTCACCTGCTCGGTCACCGGATGTTCGACCTGCAGGCGCGTGTTCATCTCGAGGAAGTAGAAGCGGCCCTTCTTGTCGACCAGGAATTCGATCGTCCCCGCGTTGACGTACGAGACGGCCCGGGACGCCAAGATCGCCGCCTCGGCCATCTTCTCCCGCAGCTCCGGAGGAAGGGACGGGGAGGGCGCCTCCTCGATGAGCTTTTGATGGCGCCGCTGGATCGAGCATTCCCGTTCGCCCATGTGCCGGATGTGCCCGTGCCGGTCTCCGAAGACCTGGAATTCCACGTGCCGGGGATCCTCCAGGAATTTTTCCAGGTACACCTCGGGGTTTCCGAACGCTTTTTCCGCCTCGTGGCGCGCCGTCTCCCACGCGCCCGAAAGCTCCCGCTCGTCGCGGGCGACGCGCATGCCCCGCCCGCCGCCGCCCGCGGAGGCCTTCAGGATCACGGGATACCCCGCGCGGTGCGCGAAGGCGAGCGCCTCGTCGGCCGTGTCGACGGGCCCCGGAGATCCGGGCACCGTCGGGACGCCGGCCGCGGCGACCGTCTTGCGCGCCAGGACCTTGTCCCCCATCTTCCGAATCGCGTCGGGCGAGGGGCCGATGAAGGTGATGTTGCAGTCGTGCAGGATCTCGGCGAAGTAGGCATTCTCGGAGAGGAAGCCGTAGCCCGGATGGATGGCGTCGGCCTCCGTGATTTCCGCGGCGGAGACGATCGCCGAGATGTTCAGGTACGAAGCCGCCGACGGGTAGGGCCCGACGCAGACGTCTTCGTCGGCGTACCTCACGTGCAGAGCGTCCCGATCCGCTTCGCTGTAGATGGCGACCGAGGGAATGCCGAGCTCGCGGCACGCCGAGATGATGCGGAGAGCGATCTCGCCGCGGTTGGCGATCAGGATTTTCTTGAACATGCCTGGGAGCCGTCAGGCGTGAGGCGTCAGGCGTGAGGCGCGAGGCGGAAGATGCCGCTGCCGCGCGGAAGGAGGACGCCTCACGGGTTCCCGACGCCTACGCGGCAAGCCGGATGGCGAACAGCTTCTCGCCATACTCGACCGGCTGCCCGTTGCGCGGATACACCTCGACGATCTCCCCTTCGACGTCCGATTCGATCTCGTTCATGAGTTTCATCGACTCGATGATGCAGAGGATCTTGCCCCGCGCGACTTTCTGGCCGACTTCGGCAAACGCATCGGACTCCGGCGAGGGAGAGCGATAGAAGGTTCCGACGATCGGCGAGGTGATCACGTGAACGCTCTTCTCTTCCTCGATCGGCACCGGCAGGGCGGCCGGGGCCTCCGCTGCCGCGGAGACGGCCATCGCCGCGGGACCGGCGCCGTTTCCCGCCGCCCGCGCGGACTCGATGCGCACTCGGAAGCCGGCCTGCTCGACTTCGAGCGCGCCGAGACCTCTCTCGGACACGAGATCGATCAGCTCCCGGATCTCCTTGAAAGAAAGCATCCCCTAGATCAACTCCTTTTCGAGCGCCAGTCCTGCCTTCCGCAGCTCGAAACGGCCTCGTCCCGCGTTGCCGTCCCGCTTCAGGAGGAGGAGTAAATAATACCCCGCGGTCACGCGCGAAAGGATCGCGGTCGACAGGTCCGTGACGAGCACGATTTCCTCGATCTTACCGCCGTCCGAATGGGTGCGCGGGCTCTGAATGGATTTCGCGAAGGCGCCGAGCTCCGCGGCGACCGACTCAAATTCAGGACGATCGGCCGGCCCGTAGGAGTCGATCGGGATCCCGTCCACTCCGATCAAAGAGACGACTTGCGTCCCTTCGACGCGTTCGGCGATGCGCCGAAGAGTGTCCTGGAAAACATTCATCGGATGTGGACCGGGCCGGGCGTCGTGCCCCGGACGGTTCGATCAACCGTTTTGTACCATGGAGAGCCAGTGTTTTAAAGCCCGGACGCGGGCGAGCCGGCGGTTCAGGCCGGGGTCCGGCGAGGCGCCGCCCGGGGAGGAAGCGGCGGGCAGCAGGCGCGCTTCCGCATCGCGGCGCATGCGTCTCAATTCGGGATCGAACGGGTTCGCCGCGACGAGGTCGTCGTAGATCGCGAGCGCCTCCGTGTAATGCCCCTGGGCGAAGTAGAGGTCCGCCAGGGTGCGTCCGCCCGCCTCGGGCGGCGCCCCCTCCGGGACCGCGCCCGGGAGCGCCGTGGCTCTCGAGGCCGCCGCGGGAGGCGCCCCTCTCGGGACGTCGGGGAATGCGAAGCCTCGCGGCGTCAGGTCGCCTGCGGCCGGCGTCTCCGCGTGCGCCGGAGGCCGCCGGATCGCGCTCGAAGGCTCGGGGACCGGAACGTCGCGAGAAAGGATCGGAGCGGCCCCGGCACTCCCGGCGTCCCTGCGGAACACCGAGTCGTTTGGATCGAAATGGACGAAGCCGGGTCCGGTCGATTCGCCGGGCGATTCGCGCCGCACCCGCTCGTCCGCCCGGCCCTCCGCGAAAGGGCCGGGGGGGGCCTCCGGGGCCGTTCCCGCGAAGAACGCGGGCGGCGGCGGAAGCGCCGCGGCCTCGGCCGCCCGGGCGGAGGGAGCGCGTGGAGCGAGCTCCACCTCGAGCCGCTCGATGGTTTCATCGACCGTCCGGTCTCCGGACAGCGCCCGGTACAGCTTGAACTTCTTGACCGCTTCGAGACTCTCTCCCCGGGAGAGATAGATGTCGGCCAGAGATTTCGCGGAGACGAGGTTGCCCGGATCGTTGACCAGGACTTTCGTGAAGGTGGCGATCGCGTCCCGAATCTGCCCCGCTTCCAGGTGCGCGCGGCCGAGCGCGACGTGCGCCGAAAGGTAGTTCGGGTGCGCGAGCAGTCCCTTCTGAAGCGTCGAGAGCGCCTCGGTCAGGCGCCCCCTCTTGCGTAACTCCTCCGCGAGGGTGACGAACAGCCGCGAGCCCGGCTCGAGCTCGAGGCGCCGCTTCAGATCGCGGATGCGGGCGTCGGAAGAAAGGTCAGCCACCGCGAGGCGAAACGAAGCCGCCCCCCGGGAGGGGGGCGGCGCAAGGAACTCTCGGACGAAGGCTCACGGGGTTACGGTCGTCGTCGCCGTGCTCGTGTTATTGGCGGTCGCCGGCTCGGGCGAGGTCGTCGACACGTTGGCGGTGTTCGAGACTATTCGAGCCGGGCCCGCCATCGTAACGTTGATCGTCACGTTCGCGGATCCCGCGGCCGGGACCGTGCCGAGGCTCGCCGTGACGGTGGAACCGAGGATGGAGCAACTG
>DATNMZ010000122.1:0-2467 GCA_035602095.1 Thermoanaerobaculia bacterium | reverse complement strand
TCCGGCCGTTGAAGGGCGAGCCGGGTTCGAAAGAACCGCGAGAACGCGGGGGTCTGTTCGAATATGCGATCGGGGTGAAAGTCCTCGAGCTGCCGAAAGGGGAGCCGGATGTGTGAGGCGCCCTCGACGAGATCGAGCCGTGTTTCGACTCCCATTCCCTCGAGGACGTCATTCAGGTTGTCGCGATCGACCCGCACGGGCCGCCGGTCGAACCCGAGGTCTCCCGGGTCCCGAAGCTCACGGCTCTCACGGCCGGAGAAGTCCCCGAGGACCAGGATGCGGAACGGGGAATCGGTGTCGAGAGCGGCCCGGCGAGGCTCCTCCATCGTGGAGGTCAGCGCGATCTCGGCTCTTTCGAGGCGTGTTTTGGACTGCATCGGGAGCGGCGACGGCCTCATTCTATGACTGCCTGCGCCGCGTCTCCAGCCGCCGCAGTCTCGCGCTCTCGAGGCCGATCGCTTCGAGAAAACGGACCGCCACGTCGGGCGCGTCGTAGCTCCGAACCCTGCGGCGCCCCTCCTCCGAGAGGCGGCGGCGCTCTCCCGGGTCGGCAATCAGGCGTTCGAGGGCGTTCGCAAGCGCCACAGCGTCTCCGGGCGGAACGAGGACCCCGGACACGCCGTCGGCCACGACTTCGGGAATCGCCGCCGCCCGGACCGCCACGACGGGGAGGCCCGCCGCCATCGCTTCGAGGAACACGATTCCAAATCCCTCCTGCCGCGACGGGAGGCAGAAGAGGTCGGCCCGCCGGTACTCCGCCGCGAGACGATCGAAGGGCAGGTGCCCGAGGAACTCGACTCGTCCGTTGAGTTCGGTCTCGCGCGCGCGCCGCTCGAGTCCCGCCAGAGCCGGGCCGGTGCCGACCACGCGAAGCACTGCGCCGCCCGCCAGGCGAGCCATGGCCCCGAGCAGCGTCGCGACGTCCTTGCGCGGGTAGAGGTGGGCGACACAGAGAATCGACACCGGGCCGCGCGGCCGGTCCGGCGCCGCGGCGAGCGCGGTTCGCCAGCGCGCGAGATCGATCGGCTCCGGAACGACCGTGATGCGGTCGCGGGGGATGCCGTAATCCGAGACGATCCGTCCCGCCGTATGCGCGCTCGGGGTCAGGATCCGATCGGCGCCGCGGACGTGCCGTTTTTCGAAGAACGCCTCGACGGAGAGCCGGAGCCGTGCGGGGCCGCGCTCGAAGCTCGCCTCTTCGGCGGCGCCCCCTTTGATCGCGGCGATCCGGCGCGCGCGTCCTCGGGGGAGAAACAGGCCGTCGAGATCGAAGCCAATGATCGCGTCCGGGTCCGGACAACGGTCCTGCGCGGCTTTCCGTGCGCGCAGGTTGAAGAGGAGACGGGAGGAGAGCGAAACGGGCCCGCCGCCCTCCCGCGGAGCGAGCAGCTCGACGGTGTGTCCGCCCGCCCGAAGCGCCTCGCACAGGACCGAGATGCCGACGAAGGTCCCGCTGCCGCTGCGGACGTTCGGCGAAGTGCCGGTCACGAAGAGAAGGCGCGCCACGGCGACTGGTATATACCGGGAGTCGTGCCGCGGCGCGAGTGTTTCGACGAGGTCCGGAGCTACTACGAACGGATACTCCCCTTCTACGAGAAGGAGTCGGTCGCGCGCGCGCATCTTGCGTTCTGGCGAGGTCTGGCTCGGCAATGGCGGCCGCGGCGGATCCTCGAGATCGGAGCGGGTCTCGGGCGTGTCACGGCGGCTCTGTCCCGCCATGCTCCCGCCGTCGGAATCGACATTTCGCTGGCGATGCTCGCCGCCGCCGGACGGCAGCGGCCCGTTTCGCCGCGCGCCCGCTTCGTCGCGGCCGACATGCGGTGTGTCGGCTTCGATTGCGAGTTCGACCTGATGGTGGCGCCGAGCGATCCGTTCTCCCACTTGACCGCGTTGGCGGACCGCCGGAGAGCGTTGCGCTGCGTCGCGCATCAGCTCTCGCCGGGCGGACGGTTCGTTCTGGAGGGACTCTACCGACGGCGCCGGGAATCCGAGATCCTCGAGCGGCGGATCCGGCATGCGTCGGGCGTGCTGCACATCCGCGAGGCCTGGCGCCCCCTCGGTGCGGCGAATCTGTGGAAAGCCAGCTACCGTTACTGCGATCGTCGCCCGGGCGCGGCCGATCGGAAAATGGAGGCGTCTTTCGTCGCGCGAGCCTGGGAACCTCGGAAGATCCGGCCGCTCTTTTCTTCGTGCGGTCTCACGATCGATGCGCTGTGGGGAGACTTCGACCGGCGGCCCTTCTCGAAAGGCGCTTCGCGACTCGTCGTGGTCGCGCGGCGCCGAGTCGACGGGAGACGCAAGACGGGAGACGGCAGACCAAGCGCCTCCCGCGTCGGGTGACTCGCCGCGGCATGGCGGGCTTCGTCGAGCGCAGGCTTCAAAAAAAATGCCGGCGCGCGGCGCCGGCATCTCGAGAATCAGAAAACCGGTCTTACTTCTGTTTGGTCTCGGTCTTCGTCTCGGTCTT
>DATNMZ010000121.1:0-2661 GCA_035602095.1 Thermoanaerobaculia bacterium | reverse complement strand
GCAGTCCCCGAACCGCCGTCATGGCGTTCAAGAGCTCCTCGGCCATCCCCTCGCAGAAGTACTCCTGGTCGGTGGACGGGCTCATGTCGCGCAGCGGAAGAACGGCGATCGAGGGAAGGAGTGAGGTCTTCGGCGCCGGTGTGATCGCGGCGGGCTCGGCCGCGAGGGCCTCGAGATCGAGAGCCAGGTCGCTCGCGGACTGAAAGCGTTTTTCCGGGCTCTTCTCGAGGCACCGTGCGATCAGGCGGACGAGCGCCGGAGCGAGCGGCCGCGTGGGATCGGCCAGTTCGGTCGGGTCCTCGTTCAGGATGGCGGCCATCGTCTCCGCCTCCGAGTCCCGGCGGAACGGATGCTTGCCGGACAGCATCTCCAGAAGAAGGACGCCCGCGGCAAAGATGTCCGATCGCGCGTCCGCGGGCCGTCCTCGGAGTTGTTCCGGCGACATGTAGCTCGGGGTGCCGAAGAGAGTCCCGGGCGTGGTTCGCGCGGCCAGTGTCGGATCGTCCGGCGAGCCCTCCTCGAAGAGCCGCCGCGCGATTCCGAAGTCGAGGATCTTCGTCCGCCCTTCGCCGGTGACGATCACGTTCTCCGGCTTCAAGTCCCGGTGGACGATTCCCCGTGCGTGCGCCGCCGCGAGCGCCTCGGCGATCTGCCGCGCGTAGTCGAGCGCCGTTCGGACCGGCAGTCTCCCCGCGGCGAGGCGTTCGCGCAGGGTCTCCCCGTCCAGAAGCTCCGTGACCGCATAGGAGACGTCCTTGTCGCGGCCCACGTCGTAGAGGCCGAGGATTCCGGGATGAGAGAGCGCGGCAACGGACTTGGCCTCTCGCTCGAAGCGCGCGAGAGCTTCGAGGTCTTTCGAGAGGGAGTGGGCCAGCACCTTGATGGCGACTTCCCTCTCGAGCCGCGTGTCGCGCGCCCTGTACACCTCGCCCATCCCACCGGCCCCGATGGGGGAAAGGATCTCGTACGGACCGAGGCGCGTTCCCGCTTCGATCGTCATGAGGATTACCGAGGAATCTCCGCCGGCCAGTTGACCACGACGGAGAGGGGGAGCTCATCCACGACCACTTCCGGGACGACCGCGAGAAACCGCTGCCCGTCGGCGGAGACGTCGAATCGGGACGTCGTACCCCGGCTGAGCGCGCCTCGGCGTCCGATCTCGCCCTTCCAGACGAATAGAGGTACGGGCTTCCCGAGTAGGAGAGACGGCGTCGTCCGGACGGGGACGGACATCAGGTGCCGGTCGGCCGAGAGGTAAAAAATCTCCCGCCCGTCGCGGCCCCACTGCAGGTGGAGGGCGCCACCCGTCGACACGCGCACACTTTCGCCGGGGCCGGGGAACGGCGTCGCGTAAGCCTCGATCCCGCCGGACTCGTCCGAGAGGAACGCAATGAACCGGCCGTCCGGGGAGAACCTCGCCTCGCTCTTGTCGGAGGGAGACTTCGCGAACGCGAAGGGCTGGCCTCCTCCGGCAAGTGGATACACCCAGATGTCCATCGCTCCGGTTTCGCCCTGCTCGCCGAAGAGAAGGAACCTGCCGTCCCGGGAGACGTCCTGCGCGATCTGGAAACGTCCGTTGTCGGGGCGGAGCGGCTCGTCTTTCTGGGTGGAGAAGTCTCGGCGAAAGAGGCGAGGCGTGCGTCCCCGGGTCATCGAGCAGGCGAGGCTTTTTCCGTCCGGAAGGAACACGGCTCCGAACTCGGTGCCCGGGTCGGTCGTGATCGCCGTCTCCGTCGCACGTTCGAGGTCGATCGACCAGACGTCGAAAGTCCCGATCCCTTCCCGGATCCGATCCACCAGCGCGCGTTTTCCGTCGGGCGAGAGCCGCACGTTTCCGTACCGGCCAACGCCGATCGTCGAGATTTCCCGTCCGCTGCGGTCGAACCAGACGAGGCGGTTGACGTCTTCCCTGGTCTGAAGCGCCAGGACGCCGTTGCGCGACGTGGCGAAGGAGGCGGCTCCCGTGGCCCGGAACGTCCGGACTTTCGGGGCGATCGAAAACGCTTCTCCCTGAATGCGTCCGGCATTGGAATCGAAACGCTGCGCAAGGAGCCCTTCCTCGCGCGTGAAGACGAGAAATCCGGGATCCACGTAGCGGGCCATCGATTGAATCGGCATGAGCTCGTGCGGCGTTTTGCCCGGCTCGGCGAGCATCAGCGTGGCGGCATTGTTCTCGCCGCGCGAGAGATAGAGGAACCGCCGGCCGTCGGGCAGGTACCAGGGCCAGTGAACGCGGACTTCGCCCCTGGCGTGGTCCGGCTTCAGAGCGAGTGCCGGCGTCCCTCCGGCGGCGGCGACTCGGTAGATGGCGTCGCCCTGGATGTTGGCGAAGAGAATGTCGCCGACGGTGCCCCAGCTGCCCGTGACGCCGAAGGCCCGGGGGATGTCGCAGATGGCGACCGCGCCGAAGGAACCCGAAACGTCGATCCGCTTCAGCTTGTCCTCGGCCGCGAACGCGATCGAACGGCTGTCCGGCGACCAGAAGAGGGACCGCGCGCCCTCTGTGCCGGGCACTGGCTTTGGCTCGAGCGAAGCGAAGGACCGGACGAAGATTCTTCGGTCTCCTGTGCTCTCCCGCGCCATGTAGGCGATCTGCGTTCCATCCGGAGACGGGGAAAAGAAATCGCTCTCCGCGGAATACGAGAAGTTGCCGCCTTCCGG
>DATNMZ010000120.1:0-3322 GCA_035602095.1 Thermoanaerobaculia bacterium | reverse complement strand
TTTCCGACCGCTTTCTTTCTCGTCGCGATGTATGCGGAATCGCTCTTTCTGCTTCTCGCCCTCCTCGCCTTCGCGTCGGTCGCCCGCGGGAGGCCCGCTGCCGCGGCGCTGTTCGGGTTCCTCGCGGGACTGACGCGCCTTCCCGCCATCGCGCTCTGCCTGCCGCTGGCAATTGCGCAGGCGGTTCGATCCGGGGACGGCTCGGAACCGCCGCGGCGGACTCGAATTCTGCGAGCGATTCTCGTCGGACTCGCCCCGACAGCCGGAGCGTGCCTCTGGGTCTTCGGCGTGGGCCGCTTCTTCGGAGAGCCCGGGCTCTACTTCCGGCTCCAACAGTCCTGGAACCGCGGCGCCTCGCCCCTCGCCGGACTCGCGCAATGGGGCGCCGCCCTCCCCGAGCGGATCCTCCAGGGCGACGCGGCGACCCATCCGGTTTTTCTGATCGACTACGCGGACGCGATCCTGTTCCTCGGGATCGCCGTCTTCCAGGCGAAACGCAAGAGATGGTCGGATGCCTCCTGGACGGCCGGCGCTCTCCTCCTGCCCGCCGCGACCGGGATTTCCGCGAGCGTCCCGCGCTATCTCGTGGTCGTCTACCCCGCCTTCTACGCTCTCGCGGAGATCTTCCGCGGGCGGCCGGTGGCGCGGGCGGTCTGGTGGACCGTCTCCGCGGCGTTGCTACTCGCCGGCACGGCGGCGTTCGTCCACTGGCGGTGGGTAGCCTGAAGACAGTTTGATCTGCGATCGGGTGATCGGGCGATTGAGATGGACTGGCGTGAAGAAAGTCAGATCGGCGATCGGGTGATCGCCTATTCGACTAGAATCGGCGGCCTCGCGGAGCACTGAGCGAGCAAGGAGACCCCATGGACAAAGATTTCTCGAAGGAAGGCCTCGCCTCCTATGCGGCGGGACAGCGCGAGCGGTTCGAGCGCAATCTCGAGGAGCTCGTGGAAATTCCGACGGTCTCCGTCGAGCCCGACCGAAAGGCGGAGGTGCGCCGCGGCGCCGACTACGCCGTACGGCTGCTCGAATCCATGGGCGCGAAGGCCCGTCTGTACGAAACGAAAGGTCACCCGATCGTGCACGGCCGCTTCGACCGCAGCCCCGCGCTGCCGACCGTGACCATCTACAACCACCTGGACGTGCAGCCGGCAGACGGGCCGGACTGGAATACGGCGCCGTTTGATTTCGTCAAGAAGGGCGACCGGTATTTCGGCCGCGGCACGACCGACGACAAGGGGCCCGCGATCACGGCGCTGTACGGCGCCAAATACGCGGTCGACAACGGCGTGCCGGCGAACGTCCATTTCCTCTGGGAGCTCGAAGAAGAGATCGGCAGCCCGCACTTCGAGACCACGATTCGGGAGCGGGCGAAGGAGTTTGCGACGGATTCGGTCGTCGTCTCCGACACGGTCTGGGTGTCCCGCGCGCGTCCGGCGCAGCCCGCGGGCCTCCGGGGCCTCCAGGGTCTGCGCTTCGACCTCCAGACGGGACAGACGGATCAACACTCCGGCACGGCGGGGGGAGCGGCGCGCAATCCGATCACCGAGATGTGTCAGCTGATCTCCGAGTGCGTGGACGGCAAGACCGGAAAGGTCCGCATCCCCGGCTTCTACGCCGACGTCGTCCCCCCGTCCAAGAAGGAGCTCGAGGATCTCAAGAAGTGCGGCTTCACGGTCGCGGGCTTCAAGAGGGACCACCTCTACAAGAAGCTCCGGGTCGAGGACCCGCTCGAAGTGATGAAGCGCATCTGGATGATGCCCACTTTCGAGGTGCACGGGATCGCGGGGGGCTATCAGGGCCCGGGGGTCAAGACCATCATTCCGCCGAAGGCGACAGCGATCGTCTCGTGCCGCCTCGTGCCGAACATGAACCCCAAGAAGCTCGTGAAGCTCATCACCGATTTCGTCCGATCGAAGAACCCGGACGTGAAGGTATCGGCCGAGCACGAGCTGCCCGCCTACCAGGGAAAGACGACGGGCCCGTACGCCGACGCCATTCGCTCCTCCATCAAGCTCGCCTTCGGCAAGGAACCGGTGTTCGTCCGGGAGGGCGGGTCGATCGGCGCCGTCCTCTCGATGGAAAAGGTGCTGAAGGCGCCGGTGTTCTTCCTCGGCCTGTCTCTACCGGAGCACGGGTACCACGCGCCCAACGAGAACTTCGACTGGCAGCAGGCGAAAGGCGGGATGGCCGCGTTTGCCTCCTACATCCAGAAGGTCGCGGCGCTGGGCGCTCAGTAGAACTTCTCTTATCGAAGCGCCTCCTCCAGCGCGGCCGACGCGTCCGTCTTCTCGTCGCGATACTTGACGATCACCGGCGTCTGAAGGGAAAGGCCCCACTCCCGCCCTTTCCCATCCCGGAGGGCGCGCGAGCCGGGAACGACGACGGCGCCCGGCGGAATCTCGAGCGGACGGCCGGGCGAACGCCGGTACTCCTCGCCCCGGACGAGGTCGTACACCGGCGTCCCGCCCGTCAAGATCACGCCGGAGGCGAGCACCGCCCGCTCTCGCACGATGGCGCCCTCATAGATTCCGCAGTTGCCGCCGACGAGCACGTCGTCCTCGAGAATGACGGGCAATTGACCCACCGGTTCGAGGACGCCCCCGATCTGCGCGGCGGCCGAGAGATGGACGCGCTCCCCGATCTGGGCGCAGGACCCGACGAGCGCGTGCGAGTCGATGAGCGTGCCCGCGCCGACCCAGGCGCCGATGTTGACGTACGCGGGCGGCATGATCGTCACGCCCGGCGCCAGGTAGCAGCCGTCGCGAACCGCGGTGCCCCCGGGCACTACGCGCACGCCCGACCCCTCGTCGAGACGCTTCAACGTCATCGTGTCCTTGTCGAAAAACGGAAAATCGGAGGCGGCCAGGGCCCGGATGACCGCGCCGGCCTTGAACCCGAGAAGGATGCCCTGTTTGACCCAGGCGTGAACGACCCACCGCCCGTCCTGGCGGCTCGCGGCGCGCACCGAGCCGTCGTTCAACCGCGCCTTCAGCTCCTTGAACAGCGCGCGAAGCTCATCCTTGCCGTGCGCTTCCGGAGCGGCCGCGGCATCGACGACGCGCTCCTCGAGCGGCCGCGTCAGGCCGACTCCCGGACGGCGCGTCGCTTGCCCGGCAGCTTCATTACGCCGAGCAGCGACTCGATCTTCCGGCGCGTTTCGTCGCGGACGGGCGCGAGAGGGAGGCGCAACGTCTCACCGCACTTCTTCATCAAGGAGAGAGCGCACTTCGCGGGCCCCGGGCTCGACTCCCAGAAGTTCATCTCCATCAGCGGCAGCCAGCGCGCCTGGAGCTTCCGGGCCTTCTCCCAGTCGCCGCTC
>DATNMZ010000119.1:0-2096 GCA_035602095.1 Thermoanaerobaculia bacterium | reverse complement strand
TCCTGGGAGCGCCGGGGCATCTCTCGGGCAATCCCGAGCGGGGCCCCTCGAATCTTCAGCTCGATGCCATGGAGGCCGTCCTACACTCTCGAACCTCGCTCGTGGGTTACTTCGACGCTCTCCGGGTCTTTCCCGAGAAGCCGGGCCGCAAGGCGCTCTTCGTCGTGACCGACGGCGCGCCGTTCCTGACGCCGGCCGAGATCGCCAAGGATCTTATTGCGGGGTCTTCGAGCAGCGTCTCGCCCGGCGATCCGGATGCCGCGCGGCGGGCCGCCCTGGAGGCCGATCGCGACAGCGACCTCCTGCTCGACGGTCTCGCGTGGGACCGCGCCCGGTCCGCCTCCTTGATGACCGACATAGCCCGCCTGGCGCTGGTCCGCGGGGTCGAGATCCATCCCGTCCGGGCCGCGGCCCACGATCTCGGTGGCCGCGTGAGCGCCGAGGGCGGTGCCGGCGCCAAATTCGAGCGCCCGATCAACTCGCGATCGCTTCGGGCGGCGGTAGCGCCTCCGACGACCGACATCGCGGCCGGCCAGGGAATGGAGGAGATGGCGGAGACCACGGGCGGCGAGGCCGTCCTGTCGCGGCGCTTCGTCGAGGAGGGTCTGCGCCGCGAGGTGGACGCGCGCGATGGCGCCTACGTCGTGAGCTTCCGCGATCCGTTCGCCGGAGATCACCGCTTCCACCGCATCGAGATCTCCATCGCGGGAGGCGGCGCGAAGCTCCGCTACCGCCGCGGGTACCGGGTCCTCGACGTCCGCGAGTCGTTGATCGATCGCGCCGTCCATCGGCTGCACGTCCCGAGCGACGAAAACCCGCTCGGGGTCCGACTCCAGGTCGACAGCCTGGGCGTCGATCACGGCAGCGCGCAAGCCGAGATCACGGTGGCCTACCCAGCGCCTCCCCAGGCGGGCGGAAAGGCCGCCGCCTCGGGCGCCGTCCAGGTCATCGGCATCTGCGGCGTTCGAGACGGCCCGCTCTCCCAGCCGATCGATCTGAGCGGCAAGACCGAGGCCGTCTCGTTCGGCGAGGCGACATGGCTCGTCCGGTCGGGCAGGGTCCGGATGAAGCCCGGCGCTTACCGCTGGAGCTTCGCCATCCGCGACGAGCAAACGGGCATCGCGTCGTACCTGGCCTTCGAACGCAAGCTCCCCTGAGGCGGTCCGCCGCGCGGGTGGAGCCCGGGAGTCAGGTTCGGATTGGCCTGTTCCGTCCGGTCCGAGACCCTGAAAAGCCTGCGTAGGCGCGTTGCTTGCAAATCGGGTGTACGCTAGCGTACATCATGGGCTTCGATACCGCCTCCCCTCGCACATCGGGTTTCTGTCCCGCAGCCCTGCGGCCGGGTGCCCGAGTCCTCTGCCCCGGGTGCCGGTTCGCGACGCCCGAATCGCCGGACGCGCCCCGCCGGCGAGCCGGCCCGTGACCTTTTATTCCCGGAGCCGTTTCGGTTTTTTGGATCCGGGTACCCTCCAAATCCGCGCATCTGGAGCGCCGCTTGCAAGCGCAGGGCTCAAATGAGCGCCCTCCCGACCCCGGCGGTCCCCAAGGACGGCCCCGTTCTCGTCGTCGAAGACGATCCGGACATGGCGGAGGCGATCTGCTACCTGCTCGAGACGGACGGGTTCTCCCCCGTCGCTTTCGGCAACGGCGCCGACGCCCTCGAGTACCTGACCCGGGAAGATCGCGCGCTCCCCTCTCTGATCCTGCTCGACCTGGGAATGCCCGTCATGAACGGCTGGGAGCTCCGGACGCGTCTCGAAGGAGACGCGGAGCTCGCCGCGATCCCGGTCATCGTCGTGTCCGCTTTCGTCGAGGACGCCGCTCACGCCGGGCCGCACGGAACCGAAGTCCATCTCGCGAAACCCTTCGGGGCGGAGACTCTTCTCCTCTGCGTGCATCGCCTCGTGGGGCCGAAGATGGAGGCGGGCCCCGCTCGCGTGTACGAGGACTTGATCTGCCGCCTCTCCAAGGAGGAAGGGTTCGTCGAGTTCCTCATCGGCGAATCGGACCCCTTCCCGCTGTTCCGACTGTCGGTGGGACACTTCGATTACAGGATCCTGCGCGAGATCTCCGCCGGTTTCATTCACGCGTCTCTC
>DATNMZ010000118.1:0-3240 GCA_035602095.1 Thermoanaerobaculia bacterium | reverse complement strand
AAACGACCCCCACAGGTAACCGGCGGCGGAGCTTGCGAGGGAATCTGCGCCTGCGGCGCACCGGCGAGCGGCTCGCGCGGATGCGCTCTCGGCCGCTCGCCTGATCCCCCGCTCCGCGCTTCGCTCCCGCACCGCAAGCCTCCTCCCTCCCTTCGGTCGGGAGACTCCTCTCGCTGCGAGCGGATGGATCTGCTTGGCGGAAATTACTGGCGTCGTGTCCGGGGCCGTAGGGGAGGGGCTTGTCCCCTCCCGCCCCGGCGTCGGCACGTCGCGCGCGCGCCGCGCTCCGCTGTTCGGCGGGATTGGTCTCGTGACTGCGAGATGCGGGGTCCCCTCACCCCATCCCTCTCCTGCCCGGAGAGGATCCCTCGCGCAGCGCGTAGGAAGCGCTACACCGGCGGGCGCGCTTCTTCGAGCGCCCGAAGTTCTTCGATCGTAAGGGCCGCCGCGACGGCCGGGTAATAGACCTTCTCCATCTCGGACTCGTGCGCCGAGAGGCGGCGTTCGAGGTTGTCCACCAGTCCCAGGACGTCGGCGAGCCGGCCGTTCTGGGAGATCTGTTCGAGGACGTACCGCGTCAACTCGCGAAGCTGGACGTATTCGAGCTTCAGCTCCCGGTTCGGGTCGCGGTCGGGAATGCCGACCCGCGCGATCGCGGGCAGAAGGACCCGCTCTTCGGCGTCCGTCCAGCGCAGCAGCTCCCGATGAAAATCGCGGAGGGCGACCTTGTAGGCCGCCTCGTCCCGGCGCTCCAGGGCACGGCGGAAGTCGTCGAAACGGTTTCGCAGGCCAGTCCGAGCCGCGACGAGGATGTCGAGGGGTTCGGGTTTCGTCGTAGCCTGCCGCTCTGCGTCAGATCCCGGCCAGCCCCGGCTCGATGCGCATGTACCCCTCTTCCACCGCCCAGAGGTCCATCGAAAGGGACACGAGGTCGTCGACTTCCGGGATGGGCCGCGCGTCGAGAGAGAGGTCGATCGACTTGACGTAACGGTGGCACGTCAGGCAAGTCTCGATCCGGACGGCCGGATAGCGGTCGCCCTGGAAGATCGGCAGCTTGGTTGGATCTTCCTCGAAGCAGGAGGGGCACAGGATCCTTCCGAGGAGCCACTCCCCTCCGCACAGGGAGCAGGCCAGGTTCCTCCGGGCGCCCTCGGCGTCGGACCCGTCGCGCCGGGCCGCGATCCAGGGCGCTCCTCCGCAAAACGGGCACTGGCCCCGACGGTGCACGCGGGCAGGCGCGCGGTTTGCCGACCGCAGCGTCTCGACGTACGGACGCAGCATCGCCCGGGAGAGATAGTCCTCCCGCGCCTCCGCGCCGCCTTCCCAGTAGACGAGCAGGCGTGTCCGCGCGGTCGCGTCCTCCTCGTCCGCCCGGCTTCCCGCCGCGACCGAGAGGGGAGCGGGAGCCTCGCGCGCCGCGAATCGGGCCACCTCCCGGACGGGTTCCAGGAAGCGGTCCACGTCGCGGTCCGGATGCCCCGAGAAGGGTCGAACCGCGTTCTCCGCTTCGATCCGCGCCGCGGCCCTGCCCTGCGCCCGATACAGCCCGGCCGCGAAACGCAGAGGCGCCGCCGCGATGGGAGCCTCGGCCGCGAGTTGGTCCGCTCTCGCGGCGCGGCGCTCGAAGGCGGATTCGATCGCGGACGCTTTACCGGCGGCGGGCGTCTTCACCCGTCACTTCGCGGAACCACCGCGGGTGATGGAGTCGAGCCCACTGCCGCGTGACGGTGCCGCGGACCATGGAGCCGAACGTCCCCGGCTCCGCGACGGTCCCGAGATAGACGTGGAAGACGATCGCGACCATGAAACAGATGAACGTCACGTCGTGAAGGATGAACGCCAGCTCGAGCAACAGCGGTGGGAAGGACCGGGGGAACCACATGAGGAGCCCGGAAAGGAGCAACCCGATCATGCCGAGCGAAACGGCCCAGAAGAGGAGCTTCTGGCCGCCGTTGTATTTGCCGACCTCCGAGTCGTCGCTCTCGTAGCGCATGTACTCGAACGCCTTCGGACCGAGCCAGCCGCGCTCGGAGGGGAGAAAGTGCATGTCGGAAAGCCAGTGAACGAACATGACGATCGAGGCGAGGGAGAACGCGATGCCCGCCCACGGGTGGATGACGCGGGCCACCGAGAGGCCTCCCACGAGATGCGCCATCCAGCCGAAGAGGGGAGTCCAGATCGGCATTCCGGTGACAACACAGACAAAGAAGGTGAGCGCCACGGTCCAGTGAATCAGCCGCGACGAGCGGCGGTGGCGGACGATTTCATTGCCGACGATCACGTTCTCGCGATCGCGCGCCACGATCACGGCCGAGTCGAGAGGGCGGCGGGGAGCGGCGGTGCTCATCGTGGCCTCCTGGTTTTCTGGCTATGCGTCCGGAAGATTCGCGTTCGGGTCGGCGGCGCCGTGAACCTCCTTGGGCCCGTACTTGGTGAAATGCGCGAACGCTCCGAGAACGGCCCCGAAGACGGCGACGACTCCGAGCGGCCGGAGAACCGACTTCCAGAACTTGACGAGGACCGGCACGTGAGGGTCCGCCGGAAGGCCATACCAGTCGGGATGATTCCCGTGCGCGAGGACCGTGACAACCCCCGTGCCGCCGACGCCCTGCGGGTTGTAGAGCAACGCCTCTTTGAAACCGTTCGCCTTGAGCTGGTCCACTCGGAGGTTTCCGAGCGCGACCATGTCGTCCTTCGTTCCGAACTGCAGGCACCCGGTAGGGCAGGCCTTGATGCACGCAGGCTCGAGGCCGACCGAAGTCCGGTCCACGCAGAGCGTGCACTTGGCCATCTTGCCCGTGGTCGCGTGGAAGCGCGGGACGTCGAACGGACAGCCCGTCTCGCAGTATCCGCACCCGATGCACTGGTCCGGGTTGACGTCCACGATTCCGTTGCTGTACTGAACGATCGCGCCCGGCGCCGGGCAGGCCGCGAGGCAGCCCGGCTCCTCGCAGTGCATGCACTGATCCTTGCGCATCAGCCAGGCGATCCCGCCATCGACGTCGCGCTCGGAGAATCGGATCAGGTTCCAGTACTGCGCGTGCAGCGTCGGGAGCGTCTGGTAGGTGCCGGTCTGCTCGGTCTTGAGCGTGCCCAGGTCGTTCCATTCCTGGCAGGCGGCTTCGCAGGCCTTGCAGCCGATGCAGGTGGTGGTGTCGATGTACTTGGACACGGTCGGGACAGACCGCAGTCCCGTTTTGCTTCCCCAGACCGAGGCGGAGGAGCGGCGGATCTCGAGGT
>DATNMZ010000117.1:0-2529 GCA_035602095.1 Thermoanaerobaculia bacterium | reverse complement strand
ATCCAGATCGGTGTCGCGGGTCCGTTCCGCCAGCACCTGCGAAATACTCACCAGCGCCTCCGGGTCATCAGGATCGATCGCCAGCACCTTCCTGGCCATCTCCAACAGCTTGTCGGCACTGTTGACCATTTGATAGCGCTGCATCGCCGACCGGTAGAGTAAAGGTCGCAACTCGCTGTCAGGATATTTCGCAGCGAAGTCGTCGGCCGCTTTTTCCAGCGCGGGCCCGTCCGTCAACGCGGCCGCCGCCTTGTAAGCCGCAAATTCCTCTTGACTATTAACCTTAGGAGGACGCTTCCCCGTCGGTGCGGCCGCTTGACCCGCGGGTTGCGCGGATTGCGCGGGTTGCGAACTCTGTCCAGTTGGAGCATTCTGCCCAGCCGGCTTGGTGTTGCCCTGTCCGAAACTCGAGGCACACATCCCCAGCACTGCGATCACCATCGCTGCTCGCTTCATGCCTTCTCCTCAAACTCCAACTCTTCCGATTTCAAATCGACCCGCAAAGGATGCAAACGTGCATTCTATCGTAGCGATCTGGAACCTCGGCAGGTTTTACTGACAGCTGATAGCTGAAAGCTGACAGCTAACTGGTCTCCCGGCTCTGGATCTCCAGGCGCTTGATGATCTCGTGCAGCGTCGTGGGCTTCATTCGAAGAAGCTCCGCCGCGCGCTTCTGCACGCCGCCGGTCCGCCGCAACGCCGTGCGGACGAGGCGCCGCTCGTATTCCTCGACCATGTCCTTGTAGGTCGAGCCGTTCTCCGGCAGCCTCACGGGAAGCTCGGACCGATCCGGCGAGAGCACGCTTTCGGGGAGCAGGTCGAGCTCGATAGCGCCGCCCGGGCAGAGGACGACGGCCCGTTCGATCGCGTTCTCGAGCTCCCGCACGTTCCCCGGCCAGTCGTAATCGAGAAGCGCGCGCAGCGCTTCGGGCGACAGGCCGGTTATGGACTTGTTGTTTTCGGACGCATAGACGCGCACGAAGTGTTCCGCGAGCAGGGGGATGTCCTCCCGGCGCTCGCGCAGCGGGGGGATCGAGATCGAGATCACGCACAGCCGGTAGTAGAGATCGTCGCGAAACCTTCCCTCGGCGACGAGCTTTTTCAAGTCGACGTTCGTTGCCGCGATGATCCGAACGTCCGCCTTCTGCGTCTCGACGCTCCCGACCCGCATGAACTCTTTCTCCTGGATGACGCGAAGAAGCTTCGCCTGGGTCTCGAGGCCGACGGTTCCGATCTCATCGAAGAAGATGGAGCCGCCCTCCGCGGACTCGAAGAGCCCTTTCTTGTTGGAGATCGCGCCGGTGAAGGCGCCCCGGACGTGCCCGAAGAGGTTCGACTCGAGAAGCTCCGTCGGCATCGAGCCGGAGTTGACGATGACGAAGGGCCCCCCGGACCGGGGCGAGTGTGTGTGGATCGCGCGCGCGACGAGCTCTTTCCCGGTGCCGCTCTCGCCCTCGACGAGGATCGTGGATTTCGCGGGACCCGCCAGGCGAACGAGGCCGAAGACCCTCTGCATGCCCTCGGACTTGCCGACGATCCGCCCGAGGCCGAAACGGCGCGACAGCTCCTCTTTGAGCCGCCGGTTCTCCTCGGTCAGCCGGCGCGTCTCCGCCCCCTTCTGCACCGTCAGGAGCACTTCCTCGTTCTGAAAGGGTTTGGGAATGTAGTGAAAGGCGCCGTCCCGCATCGCTTCGATCGCGCCCTCGATCGAGGAGTAGGCGGTGACGATGACGACCACCGCGTCCGGATCCTTCCGTCGGATGTCCCGGAGAACCTCGAGCCCGGACCGGTCCGGGAGCATCAGATCGAGCAGAACGACGTCGTACGATTCCGCCTCGAACGCGGACAGAGCGCGGGCGCCGTTCGAAGCGGTCGTCACCTGCCACCCTTCCCGTTCCAGGAGCGCCGCGAGGACGTCCCGGATGACCTCCTCGTCGTCGACCACCAGCACGCGAAGGGATCCGGTCATGAAGGCAGCACCGCGAGCGGTAGTGTCACCCAGGCCTCGGCCCCTCCTCCGGCGCGCTCCGAGAGGCCGAGCTCTCCGCCGTGCCGCCGCACGATCTCGCGGGAGATCGCGAGGCCGAGCCCGGTGCCGCCCGAGGACTTCGTCGTATAGAAGGGGGCAAAGAGCTTCTCGCCGGACCCTTCCGGCAGGCCGGCGCCGCGGTCGGCGATGACGACCCTGACCGTGCCGCCCTCATCGCGGAGAGCGCAACAGATCTCTCCCTCTTCCGGGGACGCGTCGCGGGCGTTTACGAACAGGTTGACGAAGACCTGCTCGAGCTCGCGCGGGTCTCCCACGACCCACGCCGGACTGCCGGCGCGGTCCGATTGGAACGTCAGCCGCCGCGACCCGAGCGTGGTCTCCACGGACTCCGCCGCATTCGCGAGGACGCGGTGGAGATCCGTCCGCACCCGCGCGGCCGCGCGCGGACGAGCGAACTCGAGCAGGTTGTTCACGAGATGCGCGGCCCGGAAGGTCTGGCGTTCCATCTTCTTCAAGATCGCATACCGGGGGTCGCCCGG
>DATNMZ010000116.1:0-6834 GCA_035602095.1 Thermoanaerobaculia bacterium | reverse complement strand
GCGGGAGAGTTTTCGATACTGCTGGAGGTGCCGCAGAGCGGCCGCCGTCTCCCCGAGCCGCACGCAGAGGTGCGCGGAGTTGTAGTGCGCGTCGACGTTGCCGGGGTCGAGAGCGAGGGCGCCGCCGTAGGCTTCCAGCGCCTCCCGTGCTTTCCCCAGATCTTCGAGCGCCACTCCGAGGTTGAAGGCCGCGGTCGCGTTCTTCGGATCGGCGGCGAGAGCGGCCCGGTAGTGCGTCTCCGCGCCGGCGGGGTCGCCGGACTCATGGAGGAGCCGGCCGAGGTTGACCCGGGCGTCCGCGTGGCCGGGAGAGAGCTCGAGGGCCCGCGCGTACGCCTGCTTCGCCTCCTCCGGAACGGTCGTTTCGAGATCGCAGCCGAGGGCGAACCAGTCTTCCGGCGCCATCGCCTGCGACTCGCTCGCCTCGCGAAACGCCCGACGGGCCAGCGGCGCCACCTTGCGGGCGAGCTCCGCGACTCCGAAATCGAAGAGCGCCTGGCCGGAGTCCGCGTGCCAGAGCCCGTCGCCGTCGGCGACCACGACCTCGTCGCCGTGCACGGCGATCCGCAGCCCGGTGAGCCTCCGGCCGGGCGGCAGCTGCGCGCGCAACCGCGCCAGGGAACGCCGCACCCGGCGAACGGGCAGGCCCGCATGGACCAGCCCTTTGGCGGTGCGAAGAAAGACGAGATCCGAAAATGAAAACCGGAGGCGCTTGCCGGCGACGCGCTCGGGCTCGAGGAAACCGGAGCGGACGAAGGACCGAACCTGCGCCTGAGTGAGCCCCAGGATCTGCGCGACTTCGCGGGTTGTGTAGCCCTTCACGAACGGGGGGCGCGGGCTGGCGCGGGCCGGACGAGCGGCAAGAAGCTACTTCCGGGACGTGCCGGTCCGCCTCTCGGCCTTCTCGGGCTTCTCCGCCCTCTCGGCTCGGCCCGCGCCGCCGGCGCGCTTGGGCGGCTTGCGTTTTTCCTCGGCGGCCGATCCCGCGGACTTCCGGCGGGCGCCCGCCGGGGCGCCGGAGAGGCTGCGGCGCAGCGCCTCCATGAGGTCGATCACTTCGCCGCTCTTCGGCCGGGGCGAGGAAGAGATTTCCTCACCCGTGTCGATCTTCTTCTGGAGCTGCTCCTGAATCCTCTTCCGGACCTCGTCCTCATACGCTTCGGGATGGAAGGTGTCGGAAGCGCGCTGTTCGACGAGCATCGTCGCGAGCTTCAGCTCGGAGTCCTTGACTTCTTCCTTGCCAAGCTCGATCTCCGAGATGGGACGGACCTCGTCGGCGTAGAGAAGCTGCTGCATGACGAGCCCGCCGTCGACCGGACGCAGCATCACGAGGTATTGCTTCCCCCGCGCCGCGTACTTCGCGAGCGCCACGCGCCCCGTCTCCGAGAGAGCTCGCGCGAGCAGCCAGTAGGCCTTCGCGCCCCCCTTCTCGGGACCGAGGTAATACGCCTTGTCGAAGTAAACGGGATCGATCTCCGACATCGGGACGAACTCGGTGACGTCCACGCTCTGGGTCGACTCCTCTTCGAGCGTCTTCAGCTCCTCGGCGCTGAACAGAACGTACTGATCCTTCGAGAACTCGTAGCCCTTCGTCATCTCGTCGCGCGGGACGACGATGTTGTCCTCCTTCGGACAGATGTATTGCTGCTTCACGCGGGAGCCGCACTTCTTGTGGAGCAGATTGAAGGAGATGCCGGCGGCGCTGTTCGCGGCGGAGTAGAGCTTTACAGGAATGGCCACGAGGCCGAAGGAGATGTTGGCGTTCGCAATCGATCGGGCGCTCATGGAAAACGCCTAAGTGTAGCAAAGACAGAGGTTCTTTAGGCCCCCGCGATGGCGACCAGGCCCTCCGCGAAGCGGGGTCCGCGCGCCTCGTCCTCGTGCTTGAAGTACACGAACGCCTCCGTCCAGGCCTGCCCGCGGATGCGCGCGGCCCACTCCGAGAGCGACTCGGGCCCATAGTCCTGGCGTCGCAGCCGCAGGTACCCCCAACCGGTTGTGGCGACGAGCGGGGTGGCGAGGTCCTCGTCCTCGGCGATGCAGAGGGCCGCGCCGGCGGCCGTAAGCGCCGAGTAGACCTCATCGTCGAACCAGGAGGCGTGCCGGAACTCGAACGCGGCGCGCGAGCCGGCCGCAAGCGTGGGCAGGAAACTCGAGAGCCGCGGCAGGTCCTTCTTCAGGTTCGGGGGGAGCTGAAAGAGGACCGGCCCGAGCCGGTCCCCCAGGGTCGCGGCGACCTGGAAGAAGAACGCGACGGATTCCGCGGCGTCCTTCAGCCGCGAGCGATGGGTGATCCGCTGCGAGGCCTTCAGGGAAAACGTGAAGCCGTCGGGCACCTGCTCCGCCCACGACGCCAGCACGGACGCCTGCGGCATCCGGTAGAACGTGTTGTTGATCTCGACGGTCGAGAATCGCCCGGCGTAGAAGCGGAGCATCTCTCCGGCGGCGATGTCCTCCGGGTAGAAGCTCCCCTTCCACTCCTTGTAGCTGTATCCGCTGGTGCCGATCCGGAGGCGCATGGGAGGAGCATATGGGAGACGGGACGGGAGACGGGAGACGGGAGACGGGAGACGGGAAACGGGAAACGGGAAACGGGAAACGGACGGGAGGAAAACATCCGCCCCAGATCTATTTCTTTTCCTCTTTGGTCTTTCCTGCCAGGGCGGCGTACATGTACGCCAGCGCGAGGCTCCGGTGTGGCCGCCAGCGCTCCGATATCTCGCGCATCTCGCGCTCGGTCGAGGGCGCCGCGCGGCCGAGGAGCCCGACGGCGAGATACTTGATGATGGAGAGGTCTCCGGCGGGAAACGCGTCGGGCCTCCCCGCGCCGCGCAGGAGCGCGACCTCCGCCGTCCAGCGCCCCACGCCGCGAATCCGCGTCAGGCGCTCGACGAACGCTTCGTCCGGCAGACTTTCGAGATGCTCCTCGGAGAGCGCCCCGCCGGCGAATCCCCGGGCGAGCCGCAGGATCGTGTCTCGCTTCCCTTTCGAAAGGCGGAAGCCGTTCAAGCCGCGGGCTCCCGCGGCGGCGATCCGCTCGGGCGTCGGAAAGTCCAGAAACAGCTGTCGCCCGATTCGCGCCCGGCGCCCGAAGGCGAGCACGAGATCCCGCCGGATCGAGGCCGCGAACCGCAGGTGAATCTGCTGGGCCAGCACCGCGAGAACGAGCGACTCCCAGATCGTCGGCGACCCCGCGACGCGGAGCCCGCGGTGGCGCGCGACGGCGGACGCCAGCAGCGGGTCGCGCCGGAAGGCGCGCTCGAACGGCTGGACGTCCGAGCTTGCGCCGAGCGAGCGCTGGAGGATTCGCACGGCGGCCGCTCGCGCGCCGGGCCCCGCGGCCCCGGGCCCTTCGAGCCGGACGCGGAGGAGAGCAGCGGCGGGCGCGCCCTCCTGGCGGACCGACAGAAGCGCGGCGGGCCGGACTGGAAGGAGCCGGCGGTACACCGCGCCGTCGAAGAGATCGACGGCGTCCGGAAACCGCGCGAACCGCTCCGCAGTCCCCGCCAGAGAGTAGGGGCGCGCCGGAACGAAATCGAAGGAGACCGACACTCCGGGAGAACGATCAGCGGCCGGCACGCCCCGCGGCGCTCATGCCGCTCTCCGCTTTCCGCGCGACCGCAGAGTCAGAAACCGCAGCGTCGTCCGGACGAGAAGCGCTCCGCCCAGGACCGTGCCCACGCCCAGGATGATGACGGGAACCAGGAACGCCGGCCCGTGCGGGCGGTTCCCGAGGCGGGAGATGAGGTTCACCAGGAGAACGGCGAAGGGGGCGAAGAACAGCCACGCGCCTGCGAGAACGATCCCCGGGACCGGTCCGGCGAACACGCCTCTCCAGCTCCGGCGATCGGTCTGTTGCGGTCCCGGCATCGTCACCTGCCTGTTCGTTCGAAGCGGAAGACTCTCGCGCCCCGCTCCCGCCCGCGGGACGACGCCCCGCTGCGGCTCGGACGAATCTTACCGGACCGTTCGCCCGTCATCCCGCCGTCGTCGGGTCGATCATCGAGCTCACGCGGGAAATCCGGTTCGCCGGGAATCCCCCCTCCTGGGCGTGCCGTCGGAGCAGCTCCTCGCTCGGCGCGATGTAGACGCAGTAGAGCTTGTCCTCGGTGACGTAGCTGTGGAGCCACTGAATCTCCGGGCCGAGATGGCGGATCACGCCGCAGGACTTCTGCGAGATGCCCCGCAGCTCGGCGGGCGCCAGCTTCCCCGCGCCGGGAAGCTCCCGCTCGATCACGTACTTCGGCACGTTTCGCTCCTCCCGTCCCGTCCCGCGACGGGTTCCTTCTTGTCGGATCTCGAGGCTGAGCGATTCTAGGCCCTGCCGCTCCGCAAAGGGAAGCTCCGGAGCTTCCTCGCCGACCCGGGAGTTTCGCGAGGCCCGGCCGGACGGGACGGCCCGCTCACAGGGGCCGAAGAGGCCGCTCGGGCGCGAGAGACCGGCGCGCCCGGCGCAACGCCGCCCGGACGCGCCTCGGGGAGGTGCCGCCGATTCCGTCGCGGCGGCGGACGGAGGACTCCGGCGAGAGGGCCTCCGCGAAGGCGCGCATCTGCGGCGCCTCCGTCCAGACCACCTCCCGGAGGTCGCGGCCGCTTTCGGCCGCCGTGCGGCTCCAGCGGGCGACTCGCTCGTGCGCGGTCCGAAACGGGAGACCGCGGCGGACCATCTCCTCCGCAAAGTCGGTCGCGAGCGAGGACGGGCTGATGGGGGCGCGCTCGGCGCCCGGTCGCAGGCGCAGCCCCGCGACGACCTCCGCGACGGCCGCGAGCGAGAGCTCGAGCGAGTCCGCCGTGTCGAAGAGCGGTTCCTGAGTCTCCTGCAGGTCGCGGTCGTAGGATGAGGGAAGTCCCTTCAGCACCGCGAGGGTCGCGACGAGGTTCCCGAACACGCGGCCGGCTTTTCCCCTCGTGAGCTCCAGCGAGTCGGGGTTCTTCTTCTGCGGCATCATCGACGAGCCGGTGGCCGTCGCGTCGGAGAGAGCGAAGAGCCGGAACTCCTCCCCCGTCCAGAGAATCAGGTCCTCGGCGATGCGCGAGAGGTGCGCCATCGCGAGAGCCGCCGCCGCCTCGAACTCCACGGCGAAGTCCCGGTCGGACACGGCGTCCAGGCTGTTGGCGGTGACGGCGGGCAGCCCGAGCTCTCGCGCGACGCCCTCCCGATCGAGCGGAAGAGTCGAGCCCGCGCACGCGCCGGAGCCGAGCGGCGACACGGCGGCGCGCACCCGCCCGTCCCGCAGGCGGCCGAGATCGCGCAAGAGCATCTCGACCCATGCATGGAAGACGTGCGCGAGGAGCACTGGCTGCGCAGTGCGCAGGTGCGTCCGCGCGGCGACGACGACTCCTTCTTCCAGAAACTCTCCGGCGCGGTCGAGGAGCACGCCCGCCAGCGACACGATCCGTTCGGAGGCGCGGTCGATCGCGCCGAGTGTCCAGAGACGCAGGTCGAGCGCGACCTGGTCGTTGCGGGAGCGGCCGGCGTGAATGCGCCGACCCGCCTCGCCCGCGAGCTCGATCAAGCGGCGCTCGACGTTCAAGTGGATGTCCTCGTCGGCGTCGGCGAACCGGAACGTCCCCGCTTCGATCTCGCGGCCGATCTTCCGGATCGCGCGGTCGATCCGCAGGAGCGCGGCCGGCGTCAGGAGTCCGGCGCGGGCAAGCCCGCGCGCGTGAGCGAGCGAGCCCCGAAGGTCGAAGGCCGCCAGACGGCGGTCGAACGGGTGCGAAACGGAGAGCCGCTTCAGCGCCTCCCCTGCTGCGGAAGCAAATCCGGCGCCCCACAACGGCTCCTGCGGCCTTTTCCGCGGCGTCCGCTTCGCCTTGCGCCTCGTTCGCCTCATTCGAAATACGCCGCGATCGCGCGCCGGTACACGTCGGGGGCCTCGAGCACCGCCGCCACCGAGATGGACTCATTCGCCGCGTGAGACTGCCCGGGCTCTCCCGGGCCGAAGACCACCGCCGGCGTTCCGGCGAGATGCGCGAGATCGGAAACGCTCGGGAAGCCGGACGCGGAGGCGCCGCCGGCGGCCTGCGACGCGGCGCGGGCGATCTTCCAGGCGGGATCGCCCGCGACCGGCTTGAGTCTCGCGGATACGACCTCGACCTCCGAGCGGACGGCGGCGCGCACCGCGGCGATCATCGCGTCGTTGTCGAAAGCTCCGACCGTGCGCGCGTCGACGATGATCTCGCAGACGTCCGGCACGACGTTCGAGCGCACGCCGCCGCGGACGATCGTCGCGGCCGCCGTCGGACGGCCGAGGTACGGGTCCTCCGTGTCGAATCGCATCGCGTCGATCGCCAGAATGTCCTTCGCGGCGCGGACGATCGCGCTGTCCGCCAGATGCGGCCGGGCGGCATGCCCCGCGCGGCCCCGGGCCGTCAGTTTCAACTTGACGAGGCCCTTCTGCGCGATCGCCGGGGTGAACCCGTTCGGTTCGCCGATGATCGCCGCGTCGAAGGAGAGCCGGGGCGCCAGTGTCTCCAGGCCGGATCCTCCCGTTTCCTCGTCGCACGTGGCGGCGAAGAGGAGGCTCCCCCGGGCGGGCAGCGGCGCCGTCAGGAACGCCTCGAGGAGCGCCGCGACGGAGGCCTTCGCGTCGCTCGACCCCAACCCGACGAGCCGCTCCCCTTCGATGCGCGGCTTCCACGGATCGGCGGACCAACCCTCGACCGCCGGGACGGTGTCCGTGTGGGAGTTCAACAGGAGGCAGGGGGCGCCTTCCCCCCGGCGGGCCCAGACGTTGCGTCCCTCCCGCCGGGCGTCCACTCCGACGTCGGCGCAGATCCCCGCGAGGCGGTCCGCGAGACGCGACTCCTCTCCCGAGACGCTCGGGATGG
>DATNMZ010000115.1:0-2748 GCA_035602095.1 Thermoanaerobaculia bacterium | reverse complement strand
TATCGCATCGGCATGGCGGATCCTGGCCAAGAGCCGCGAGCGGCTGGGGAACCCGCGCCAGGCCGCGCTCGATCTCGAAAAAGGGCTCTCGCTGTGCGAGACCGCTCCGGCCGAGGAGCTCACGCAAACCTACGAGCAGCTCGCGGGCGCGTTGGAGAGGGCCGGGGACCACGCCGGCGCGGAGAGAGCGTTGAAGGAGGCCGCCTCGCGCGGTCTCGCCACCGACTCGATGAATATCGAGCGCGCGCGGCTTCTCGCCGACGCAGGGCGCGCCTCCGAGGCGCTCGCGCTTCTGCCCGCGGACGCCTCGAGAGACGACGCCGATGGCCTCGACGTGCGGGGGGTCGCCCTGGCACAGACGGGGCGCACGGCGGAAGCCCGGCAGGCGTTCGAGCGCGCGCTCGGCAAGGACCCTCACAATGCGGTGGTGATGAGACACCTCGCGATGCTCTGCCTGCGTGAGAAAGACGCGGCGGCCGCGAAGGGCTGGTTCGAGAAGGCACTCGCTGTCCTGCCCGGGCAGCCTTCGGCGCTCACGGGGCTTGGCCTCGCCCAGGCGGCTCTGGGCGACGAGCCGAGCGCCTACGAGTCCTGGACGAAGGCCCTCGCTGCGGACCCGCGACAGTACGACGCTTTGTACAACCGTGCGGTCCTGGCCGGACGCCTCGGCCGGACGAAAGAAGCCCGACAGGGACTCGAACGGTTCGTCGCGACGGCCCCGACCGGTTCCTACGCGGAGAAGATCGCCGAGGCGCGGCGGTTGCTCCAGGCCCTGCGCGCGGGCCGATCCTAAAGGCGGCCTGAGAAACGCGAGAAGCGGAAAGCCCGACGGGGCGATTTGGAGTAGGCTGTTTTGAAGGCGGCCCCATGATCTTTCGGGTGACTCTTCTGGCGCTGGCGGCTGGCTCGCTCCTCGGGGGCCTGGCGCGCGCCCAGAGCGTGCCGGGGTCGGTCCACGAGAGCACCGAGGCCGTCTTAGTCGAGGTCCCCGTGCGGGTGGTGGACCGCGAGGGCAAGCCGATCCGCAGCCTCACGGCGAAGGACTTCGAGCTTCTCGAAGACGGCAAGCGCCAGACGATCATGGGCTTCGACGCGATCGATCTGGCGCAGAAAGGGACGGCCTCGGCCGGAGAGGCCGAGGCGGTGCCTCCGGCGGCGCGACGTCACTTTCTCATTCTTTTCGACCTCTCCTTCGCGCAGCCCAAGTCGGTGCTGGCCGCGCGGCGCGCCGCGAAGGAGTTCGTCCTCTCCGGCATGGGGGACCGCGACTTCGCCGCCGTCGCCACGTTCTCGGTCGAGAAGGGGGTTCACCTGCTCGTGACCTTTTCTCCGGACCGGGTGCAGCTCGCGCGCGCGATCGACACGCTGGGCATCGTCGACCCGGCGAGCCTGGCCTCCGATCCGCTGGCTTTCGTCTACGACGCGATGGTCGCGGAGTTCGGGGGCGCCGCGTTCGGTTCGGGCACGTTGCGCGAAGCCCAGGCCTCCGGCCTGCTCGAGTCGCTTCAGACGCTCGCGTCTCTCGAGCGCGCCAGACTCGATCAGTTTGCCCGGGCGCGTGTCACTCGCCTGACGCAATCGCTCGATGCCCTCGCCCGCGCCCTCGACGCCGTCCAGGGAAGGAAGGACATGATCTACCTTTCCGAGGGCTTCGAAAGCCGGCTTCTCGTGGGAACGAAGGACACGGACCAGGAGCGCGAGTGGATCTTGAGCGGCGAGCAATGGAAAGTGGACGTCGAGAAGCGTTTCGGAAGCACGCACCTGCAGACAGAGATCGGCTCGATGACGGACATCTTTCGGAGGACCGACTGCGTGATCCACGCCGTGGACATCGCCGGGCTTCAGACCACCTCGGACGGCGGCTCGCTCACCGCCGCGCGCGGCGAGAATGCGCTCTTCGAGCTTGCCAACGCGACGGGAGGCGAGGTGCTGCGCAGCGACAACGATTTGAAGGCGCAGCTTTCGCGCTTGATCACGCGGACGAACCTGGTCTATGTCCTCGCCTTTCGACCCGCAAAGACGGGTCGCGAAGATCGGTACCACGCGCTGAAAGTGAAGGTGCGCGTTCCCGGCGCGCGGGTCTCCGCGCGGGCGGGTTACTACGAGAGGAAGACCTTCCGGGCGCTCTCGCCGCTCGAGCGGAGTCTGACGGCGGCGGACATAATCGCCAACGAGATCCCGGTCACCGACATCCCAGCGCGCGTGCTCGCCGCGGCCTATCCGGGCGAGGGGCCGCTCGCCTCCGTGGCGGTCCTGATCGACATTCCGGGAGGCGCGCTGCTCGCCGGGCAAAAGGGGGACCGCTCCTCGACCGAGATTTACGCCTACGCGCACGACTCCAGCAACCACCTGCGCGACTTCTTCGCTCAGACCGTGAACGTGGAACTGGCGGCAGCGCGCGAGAAGCTCGAGAAAGGTGGTCTGAGGTACTCGGGGCGGCTCGCTCTGGCTCCTGGAGACTACCGGGTGCGTGTCCTGATCCGCAACGCCGAGACCGGTCGCATGGGCCTGACGGTCGAGCCGCTGCGGGTGCCCGATTTCTCCGGCAAGCCGCCGTATCTGGCGCGCCCCATCTTCCTCGAGAAAGCGGAGGGGGGCGTCTTCATCCGCGGCCGGTCGGGGATCCGCGCCTCCGGGCGGGAGGAGGTCCTGCTCGCGCCGGCGGGAGGGGAGCTCGTCCCGGCGGCCCTACCTGAGGTGCGCGCGGGAAGCCCCGCGCGCGTCTCGGTCGTCGCCTACAACTTCAGC
>DATNMZ010000114.1:0-3414 GCA_035602095.1 Thermoanaerobaculia bacterium | reverse complement strand
CGAGAAACGCCGCTCCGTCCGCATCGGCTCGGAGTACGCGCACGAGCTCCAACTTGCCGAGGTTTCCGGCCATCCCGCGGATCCGGTCGACGCGCTGATCCAGGGGGACTTCCTTTCGGGCGGATTCGGCGAAATTCGCCTCGACGAAGGCTCGAATCGACGCAGCGTCCGCCCGGACGATCGCCGTCAGGAAGGCCTGGATCCGCCGGCCTTCCGGGGTGTCGGGCACGCGCACCGGCTCGGCGGCCGGGCGGGAGTGCGTTCGAGTCTCCGGGATCTGTGCGGCATTTCCGAAAAGCAACGCGGAAAGGACGAGGGCCGGGAATGTGTTCATCGCATCTCCTTTGGCGCTGCAGTGCTGGCCGCGCCGGCGCGCGCAAACCTCTCCATCGTTCCGTCCGCGCGCTCGAGGACGAGCTCGGCCGGCTTCCCCGAGGAATCGCGGACAAGAGTCGCGCGGGTGTTCTCATCCCAGGAAAAAACGTCGCGCCCGATCGGCTCCAGAGTCCACGCGCGGCCGTTCGCGCCGCGGCACACGAGCCGCCCGAACTCGACGGCGACGGAGCGCTCGCCGTAGCGCCCGGAGTACGCGTCCAGGTCCGCCGCGGAAAGCCGCGGCCGCGGTCGGGCGGGATCCACCCGCTCGAGCGCCCAGGCGAGCTCGCGCCGCCGGCGATCGTCGGTCGAGCGTCCCTCGAGCCGCGCGAGCGCTGCGGCGTGCGCGACGGCGAGAGCCGTTCCGGCCGGTACCGCGACGTCCGGCTTCACGCCCTCACCCTCCCAGCCCTTTCCGGTGCGCGGGTGGATGGGGCGCCCGACGGAGATCGAAAGGACGAGGCCGTCGCCGATCGGGAGGAGCGCGTTGTTATGGCCGGCGCCTGCCGTCCTCTCGCCGACCACGGTCGCGCGCCCGAATTGCTGGAGGAGGTAAGCGAGGGACTCGCCCGCGGACGCCGTATTCGGGCCGACCAGGATCCAGAGGTCCGTCTCGGGGATCCTCCGTCCGGGAAGCTCGTCGAAGGTGTGCTCGGTCGTGGTTTCCCCCGTGACCCGGTCGTACCGGGAGTAGAGCTCGCGCCGTTCCGGTCCGAAAAAGAAGCTGGCGAGGAAAGAAACCGTGTCCGGAGATCCGCCCGGGCAGTTCCTCAGATCGAGGATCACCGCGTCGGTGTTCGCGACGAAGGACATGGCGGCTGCCGCGGTCTCTTTGGAGAAGGCGAGCGGAACGAGGCCCCGGATGTCGACGAGTCCGACGTTCCCGTCGAGCCGTTCGACGGACCGGAATCCGAAGTTCGACCGCCGGCGCGCGTCGGTCTCGGCGGAGTCCCCCGGGCCGGGTCCGGGCCCGCGGACGATGCGGACGGGGCGCCCGTCTTCGCGCGGAGCCGGGCCTCCTCCGCGGTCCTCCCGGACGATCCTGCGCCCGGGGGTGAGGGGCTCGCCCTCGCCCTTCCCCTTTTCCGGCGCGTCGCGGCGGATTCGCGCGCCGCCGGAGAAGGCGGGTTCGAACCGGACCATCAGGTGCCGGTCCTTTCCGAATTCCTGCAGGTCGCGCGTCAAGACGTCGGCGAGGTTCGACGGGCTCCCGGCTCCGTCGTACGCGCCGGCGGCGGCGCGCTCGCGAATGCGCGCGGCGATCTTCCGTCCGGCGGCGGCGTCCACGTACATCGAGTCGATCGCTTCGGCGGCGGTTTCCGCGAGCTCGCGGGCGCGCGCGCCGTCGAAGGCGGGAGCCGCCGCCTGCGCCGCCTCGGGGCCGGGCGACGGAGCTTGCCCCATCAGAACGAAGAGAGCGGCGGCGGCGAGCGGCAATGGACCTGTCATGCGCGTCTCCTTTGACGACGGAGACTGTAGGCGCCGGCCATGACCGTCTTATGACGGGGAAAGCTTTCGGCCTCGGCTCTCGGCTGTCAGCCAGAAATCCACCGAGCGAGGAGGACCCTGGGAGAGTCCTCCGGCATGAGTCGTCCGTCTTCGGTTTCCGGTGGTCCTTTCGGCCGCGCCCGGGGGAACTGATGACTGATAACTGACAACTGAGAACTACTTCGCGCCCGGTAGGGTGAAAGAGAAGACGGAGCCGCGGCCGGGCTCGCTCTCGACGCGCACGTCCCCGCCCTGCGACCGCACGAGCTGGCGCACGATCGCGAGCCCGAGCCCGGTCCCCCCCGTCGAGCGGGCGCGCGACGGGTCGGCGCGGTAGAAGCGATCGAAGACGTGGGGCAGATCCTGGGAGGAGATGCCGTTCCCGCTGTCCGAGACCGAGATCTCGACCTGCGACTCCGCGGGGCGGGCCGTGAGCTCGATGCGGCCCCCGGGGGGCGTGTGCGTGAGCGCGTTCGACAGCAAGTTGGCGAGGATCTGCGCGAGACGGCCGGGGTCCGCCAGGACGTCCGGAACGCCCGTCGCCGGCCGGACGGCGACGGTGACGTCGTCCCGAGCCGCGCGGGTCTCCAGGGCCGCCGCCGCGGCGGAGAGCGCCCCGGCCACGTCGAGACGCTCGACGCGGAAATCGAGCTGGTTGGCTTCGGCGAGCGCGAGATCCTGCAGATCGTCGACGAGCCGCTCGAGCTTGAGGGCATCGTCGTGCAGCGAATCGATGATGCGAGGCGTTGGGGGCGCGAGCCCGTCCTGAAGAGACTCGAGCTGCGCGCGAATGTTGGTGAGCGGCGTGCGGAGCTCGTGCGCGACGTCCGTGACGAGAGCGCGGCGGAGCGTCTCGGTGCGCGCGATCGCCTCCGCCATTGCGTTGAACGAACGGGCGAGCTCGCCGATCTCGTCCCGGGACACGACCGGTACACGCCGCGAGCGGTCGCCCTGCTCCATGCCGCGGGCCGCTTCCGTCAAGGCCTCGATCGGTCCGAGGAGCCTCCGCGAGAGCGCGCCGATCAGGAGAAGGGCGAGCAGCCCGGCGGCGGCGACCGCGACCGCAAGCCAGCGATTGACGGACCCGGCGACGTCCGGGTGGTCCGCCGGCTCCGGGCCGAAGGTATAGACCCGTCCGACGGTCCGCCCCGAACCGTCGGTCACGGGCGAACCGGGGGCCCGCAGGAGAAGGACCTTGCGTGCACGTCCTTCTCCGTCTCCGCCCCACGTCAGCCGCAGCCCTCCGCCGGCTGCCGGCTGGATCCGGACGTCCGAAACGCCGGCCGACCGCGCGACGGGTCTTCCGAGCTCATCGACGACGATCACTTCCCGGCGGAGGAGGCGGGCCGCCCGCGAGGCGACTTCGTCCGCGCCCGACCAGCTTCCCGCGGCGCGGTACCGCTCCTCGAGCATCCGCCGAACCGGCTCCAATCCGCGCGGAGCGGCGGAGACGCCGATCTCCTGGAAACGGCGGAGCTCGATCCGGGTGATCCGGCTCGACACGAGTGCCAGCGCGGTCAGAACGACGGCGAGAACCGCCGCGGTCGTCGC
>DATNMZ010000113.1:0-3135 GCA_035602095.1 Thermoanaerobaculia bacterium | reverse complement strand
CAGAAAAACCCCCTTCGCTACCAGCGGCATCACACAAAGCACACTCGGACGGTTTTCAGCCATGACCTGACCGTGGATACCCAACCGTTTCCCGTTTCCCGTTTCCCGGCTCCCGGCTCCCGCCCGTCTTCCCGCTACCGTCTACCCTCTCCCGGCCCCGGTACCCCCAACGTCTTACGCATCCGGCGGTCGATCGCCCGGTCCGTCAGGAGGCGCCGCAGGGGGATCAGGACTCTCGCCATCCGGCCGACGGGGTAGCGCGTCTTCGGATTCGGCGACTCGATCGCGTCCACGATCACTCTCGCGACGGATTCCGGCGGGAGCTGACCCGCGCGGAATTCGGTGTCCATCGCGCGCTCGGCGTTTCCGTAGAGGTGCGCGTAGGGGCCGGGCCGGCCGAGAAGCTTCGCGACGCCGGCGCGGGCCCGGTCCCCGAACTTCGTCGCGATCGGGCCGGGCTCGACGAGCACGACGCGGACGTTGAATCCGGCGACTTCGACCCGGAGCGCGTCGGAGATCGCTTCGAGCGCGTGCTTCGAGGCGCAGTAGGGGGCCGCGAAGGGTATGGCGATCTTGCCGACGACCGAGGAGACGTTCACGATGGTCCCCGAGCCGGCCGCCCGCATCGACGGAAGGACGGCCTGGATCATCGCGATCGCCCCGAAGACGTTCACCTCGAACTGCGCGCGCCAGTCTTCGACCCGGACGTCTTCGACGGCGCCGTACTGGCCATAGCCGGCGTTGTTGACGAGGGCGTCGATCCGGCCCGCTTCGGCAAGCGTCGTTGCGACCGCCTCAGAGATCGACGCGGAATCGGCGACGTCGAGCGCCAGCGTGCGGAGGCCTGTCCGGCCCTCCAGGCCGGCGAGGTCGGCGCGGTCGCGGGCGGTCGCAAAGACCCGGTGTCCGCGCTCGGATGCCTCGATCGCGGCGGCGCGGCCGATCCCGGTCGAGCAGCCCGTGACGAGGACGATCTGCTGTCGCGCCACCTCGCGATGTTACCCTTCCATCTGACGCCATGGGCTACGCGGAGAAGAGCCTCGCACCGGGGGAGACGGTCCTGTACCGCGCGCGATACCACTGGGTGTTCTACCGCTCGGGTCTCGTCGTGCTCCTCCTCGCGGGTCTGCTCGGTGCCGCCTCTCTCTATTCCACCCGGACGGCTCCGGGAGCCGGCGTCGCGCAGCCGGTCGGGTACCTGGCGCTCGCGTTCGCAGTACTCGCCGCGATGCTCCTCGCGGCGCGGTCAATCCGCGCGCGGAACGACGAGTTCGTGGTCACGGACCGGCGCGTGCTCCGCTCCGTCGGTCTGCTGTCCAAGGAGCACGAACAGGCGCCCATCGAGAAGATCCAGGACATCACCGTCACGCAGGGCCTCGTCGGCCGCATCCTGGGCTACGGGGACGTTTCCCTCGAGACCGCTTCCGAGCGCGGGACCCTCGTCTTTCCGATGATCGCGGAGCCGGAGGCGTTTCGCACCGCCATCTGGGGCCGCCCGAGACCGGGCGCGGCTCCCACCGCCCCAGCTGCGCCTGCGACCGCGGGCCCTGCCTCCGCGACCGCGGCGACTGCCGCGCGCCTGGAGGAGCTGGAGAATTTGCGCCGGAAAGGGATGGTTTCGGAGTCGGAGTATGCCGGAAAGCGCCGCGAAATCCTCTCGGGCCTATAGCTTGCCGCCCCTTCGCTCCGACCGCACGGCGTAAACCCGGCGCCCTTCCCCGTCGTCCAACCCTATGTGCCAGCTCTCGCAATGATCCCGCGGCAGACGGATCCCGGAATCGACGAGACCCGCCTGATCCGGGAGGTCAAGGCCGGCAACGTCGAATCCTTCGACTACTTCGTCCACCGGTATCAGCGGCGGATCACACGGCTCGCGTTCCGGCTTCTCCGCGACGCCGGCGAAGCCGACTGCGCGGCGCAGGAGAGCTTCCTGCGCGCCTATCAGAACTTGAAGGACTTTCGGGAGGGGTCCACGTTCGAGACGTGGCTCACCCGGATCTGCATCAACTGGTGCAAGGACCGCCTGAAGCGGCGCCGGCTCGTCCTCTACTTCCACCAGGCTCCCGCGTCGGACGATTCCGGGGCGGAGACGGGTCCCCGGTCGCCCGCGACGGACGACCCTTCGCCGGAGCGGCGGGCGGTCTCGCGCGAAATCCGGGAGCGCCTGCGGGTTGCGATGGAGTCTCTGTCGCCCCGCCAGAGGAGCGTGTTCGTCCTGAAACATTTCGAGGAGTTGTCGATCCCGGAGATCGCGGGCTTGACGGGCCTCGATTCCGGAACGGTGAAATCCCACCTGTTCCGTGCGGCGCATAAGATCCGCGAGCGTTTGGGCGATTACCGGAAGGCATGACCATGGAACATTCGAATTCCCCTTCGCACCTGACCGATGCCGAGCTGTTCGGCCTGGCGATCCCCGCCGCCGGAGTCCCCGAGGCGCTGCCGGCGCACTTCTCGGACTGCCTCGCCTGCACCCGAGCGCTGCAGGAGTGGAAGACGGCAGTCCGCGATCTGGCGGCGGACGGCGGGGCCGTCGACGGCCGCTCCGCCGAAGAGTGGGCGGCCGCGGAGGCGAAGACGATCGAAGCCATCCGCCGGGCCCGGTTCGCGCGGCGCCCGCTGCCCTGGCGCTGGGGAGTCGGAGTCGCTGCTTCGATCCTGCTCGTCGTCGCTCTGGCGGTTCCCTCCCGCCACACGCCGCAGCGGGCGCGCCCCGGCGTGCCGGCGGCCACGGACCTGTCGGCGGAGGACCAGGCGGACGACGCCCTTCTGCGCGACGTCGCGATGCTGTCCCGCGGAGACGACGGGGCCGGCGCGTGGAACTCACTCCTCCCCGACTCGGGCGCCTCCAATCGCGAGGAGGACCGGCTGTGAGAGCCCTCCAGAAGACACTCCTGGCCGGGGCGCTCGCCGCTCTGTCGGTGCCCGCCCTGGCGGCGCCGGATTTTCCGGAAGGGAAGTGGTGGAAGCGGCCGCGGCTCGCCGCCGAGATCGGCCTCTCTGCCGACCAATCCAGGGACATCGAGAAGATCTTCGTGAAGTCGCGCACGCGACTCATCGACTTGAAGGCCGACCTCGAGAAGAAGCAGCTCGCTCTGCAGTCGTCGATGGAAGACCAGGTGGCCGATCGCCGCACCG
>DATNMZ010000112.1:0-5988 GCA_035602095.1 Thermoanaerobaculia bacterium | reverse complement strand
GGGAATCGGTAATCGGGAATCGAAAAGGAAGAGCCGAAATGCGAATCTATAGCCATGGGCTGGTGGAGAGCGGCCGTTTGCTCCCTTCCGGCCCCGTCGAGGGGCCGCTGGAGATGAACGCTTACTCCCTTTTGGCCGCGTCGAGCGGCCGCTGAGGCGACGCGACATGAAAAACGACAAGATCCGCATCCGCCTGAAGGCTTTCGACTATCGGATCCTCGATCAGTCGGCGACGGAGATCGTGGACACCGCGCGCCGGACCGGGGCGAAGATCGCCGGGCCGATCCCCCTGCCGACGGCGGTGTCGCGCTACACGGTCAACCGCTCGCCCCACATCGACAAGAAGTCGCGCGAGCAGTTCGAGATGCGGACGCACAAGCGGCTTCTGGACATCCTGGAGCCCACGTCGCAGACGGTGGACGCCCTGATGAAGCTCGAGTTGCCCGTCGGCGTCGACGTCGAGATCAAGGCGTTCGGAAAGTAATGGCCGGGAATCGGGAATCGGGAATCGGTAATCGAGGAGGCACCTAGCAAGCAAAGAGCGGGCGCGCAATCCGGGCTGGTCGATTCCCCATTCCCGGTTTCCGATTCCCGAGCGAGCGAAGCGAGCGCAATGGCTGTACACGGCATCATCGGCAAGAAAATCGGAATGACCCAGATCTTCGGGCCGGACGGAACCGTTTTTCCGGTCACCGTGGTCCAGGCGGGGCCCTGCCTCGTCGTCCAGAAGAAAACGATAGAGAAGGACGGTTACGAGTCTGTCCAGATCGGCCTCGTCGAGTCTCGGCCGGACCGGCGCGCGAACCGCGCCGCCCGGGGGCGCTTCGAGAAGGCGAGCGTCGCGCCCATGCGGACGCTCGCGGAGGTCCGGCTCGACGCCGGCGACGAATTGAAGCCGGGAGACAAGGTGCTCTGCGACGCCTTCCACGAGAAGGACTTCGTGGATGTCATCGGGGTGTCGAAGGGGAAGGGCTTTGCCGGCGTGGTCCGGCGGCACCACTTCCGCGGCGGCGCGGCCACGCACGGCTCGATGTTTCACCGCGCTCCGGGCTCGATCGGGCCCTCCGCGTTCCCCTCCCGCGTCTATCCCGGCACTCGGTCCTCCGGACGCCTCGGCGGCCGGCAGGCGACGGCCAAGAACCTGATCGTCGTGCGCGTGGATGCCGAGAACAACCTGCTCTATTTGAAGGGCGCCGTGCCGGGCGCCCGCAACTCGGTCGTGAAGATCGTGCGCTCGAACCTCCCCTCCGCCGCGTCGAAGCCTTCGCGCTCGAAGCCGTAAGGAAAGAGAGATGGCAACAGTTCCGGTAGTCAATTGGAAGCGGGAGCGAGTCGGCGAAGTCGACCTGCCGGCCGACGTCTTCGAGTACCCGTATCGGCGCCACCTCGTGTGGGAGGTCGTGAAGGCCTACCGCGCGGGGCAGCGCGCGGGCACGCACAAGACCAAGGTGCGCTCGGAGGTTTCGGGCAGCGGGAGGAAGCCGTTCAAGCAGAAGGGGACCGGCCGGGCCCGGCAGGGAGGCAGCCGGCCTCCCATCCACCGCCACGGCGGAACGGCGCACGGCCCCCGGCCGCGGTCCTACGCCCAGGGCGTGTCGGTCGGCGAAAAGAAGAACGCGCTCAAGTCGGTTCTCTCGCGGCGGGTCAAGGAGGAGCGGCTCGTCGTGATCGATCAGTTGGATCTCGCGAGCCACCGCACGCGCGAGCTCGTCGCGGCCGTCGGGGGGCTCGGGGTCACGGGCAAGGCGCTCTTCGTCGTCACGCGGGAGAACGAGAACTTCTCTCGGGCGTCCCGCAACGTGGGCGAATGGAAGGTCGTGGATCCGCTCGGGATGAACGTGTACGACGTGATGAATCACGGCACGCTCGTCCTCTCCCGGACCGCCCTGTCGAAGGTGGTCGCGACCCTGGGAGGGGAATGATGGATCCGCAACAGCTCATCCGCCGGCCGCTCATCACGGAGAAGTCGACGCGCCTGAAGGAGGGCGCGAACACGATCTGTTTCGAGGTCGCCCGGGAAGCGAACAAGATCGAGATCGCGAAAGCCGTCACGGCGCTCTTCGGTGTGAAGGTGGCCGAGGTCCGCGTCGCCAACCGGCAGGGGAAGCTCAAGCGAATGGGCCGGTTCCTCGGCCGCCGCAAAGACTGGAAGAAGGCGTACGTGCGTCTTGCGGCCGGCGAGAAGCCGATCGAGTTCTTCGAAGGGGTCTAGGGCCGGGATTTGGAAACGGTAAACGGTAAACGGTAAACGGAAATTGAGGAGGCGTTAGCGAACGGAACGGCAAGACAGGGTGGGAGTCTTCGATTCCCGATTCCCGTTTCCCGTTTCCCGGCTGCGCAAGTCAAAGAATGCCTGTAAAGAAATACAAACCCACGTCGGCAGGCCGCCGGTTCCAGACGACGCTGGACTTTCAGGAAATCACCGCCTCGCGGCCCGAGAAGGGCCTGACGGTCGGAATGCGTTCGACCGGCGGGCGCAATAACCAGGGGCGCACCACGTCGCGCTTCATGGGGGGAGGCCACAAGCGCCTCTACCGGATCATCGACTTCCGCCGCGACAAGCTGAACATCCCGGCGAAGGTTGCGACGATCGAGTACGACCCGAATCGGACGGCGCGCATCGCCCTTCTGCATTACGCCGACGGCGAGAAGCGATACATCCTGGCGCCCAACGGACTCCAGGTCGGCGCCCAGGTGGTGTCGGGGCCGGCGGCCGACATCGTTCCGGGCAACGCGCTTCCGCTGCGCGGGATCCCGCTCGGGACGACGATCCACAACATCGAGCTGAAGCGAGGCAACGGAGGACAGATGGTCCGATCCGCAGGCGCCGCGGCTCAATTGATGGCGAAGGAAGGGGACTACGCGCAGGTCCGCCTCCCCTCCGGCGAAGTCCGGCAGGTCCACATCGAGTGTTACGCGACGATCGGGCAGGTCGGCAACCTGGAGCACGAGAACGTCTCGATCGGCAAGGCCGGCCGGAACCGTTGGCTCGGATGGAAGCCCCACAACCGCGGGGTCGCGATGAACCCGGTCGATCACCCGATGGGCGGCGGCGAAGGAAAGACCTCCGGCGGACGGCACCCGACCTCGCCCTGGGGCTGGAAGACGAAGGGCATGAAGACGCGGAATAACAAGCGGACGGACACGTTCATCGTCCGGCGCCGCAAGTCGAAGGGCTAGGGCAGAACATGTCGCGTTCCGTCAAGAAGGGCGCTTTCGTGGACGACCACCTCATGAAGAAGGTGGGAGCGATGAACGACGCCCGGGAAAAGAAAGTCTTGAAGACCTGGTCGCGCCGTTCGACCGTCGTTCCGGACATGGTCGGACATACGATCGCGGTCCACAACGGCCGGAAGTTCATCCCGGTGTACATCGCGGAGAACATGGTCGGGCACAAGCTCGGCGAGTTTTCACCCACGCGAATCTTCAAGGGCCACAGCGGGAAGAAGGCGGAAACGGGCGCTCCGGTGCCGGGCAAGCCGGTGAGCGCGCCCGGCGCGGCGCCTGCCGCTGCCCCCGCCGCACCTGCCGCGAAGGGATGACGATGAAGGCCACAGCGAAGCTCCGATACATGAAAGGTTCCGCTCAGAAGATCCGGCTCGTCGCCGATCTCGTGCGCGGGAAGTCGGTCAACGAAGCCGTCGCCATCCTGCGGCACACGAAGAAGGTCGCGGCCCGCGACATCTTGAAGAGCCTGCGGTCCGCCGTGGCCAACGCGGAGCAGCAGGAGGCCCGTCTCGACGTCGACGAGCTCGTCGTGCGGCGGATCTTCGTAGACAAGGGACCGCAGGAGAAGCGGGTCCGCCCGGCTCCGATGGGCCGCGCGTACCGCGTGCTCCATCGGAAGAGCCATCTGACGATCGAACTTTCGGACGCCGGTTCCGAGGCGGGGAGTTAAGCATGGGTCAGAAAGTCCATCCGTACGGGTTCCGGCTCGGCTTCAACCGCACGTGGCACTCTCGCTGGTTCTCCGTGAAGGACTACCAGAAGTACCTCCACGAGGACCTGAAGCTCCGCAAGGAGTTGAAGGGCCGTCTCTCTCACGCCGGGGTGTCCGAGATCGACGTCGAGCGGTTCGCGAACAAGTTGAAGATCAACATCCAGACGTCGCGTCCGGGAATCATCATCGGCAAGCGCGGCGCCGAGGTGGACAAGCTGCGCGACGAGCTGCAGAAGCGGACCAAAGCGGAAGTCCACATCAACATCATCGAGATCCAGCGCCCCGAGACGGACGCGCAGCTCGTCTCCGAGTCCATCGCGATGCAGCTCGAGCGCCGGGTCGCGTTCCGGCGCGCGATGAAGAAGGGAATCGAGTCCGCGTTCCGCTTCGGCGCCCAGGGAATCAAGATCCGCTGCGCCGGCCGGTTGAACGGCGCCGAGATCGCGAGGGCCGAGTGGTATCAGGAAGGGCGGCTTCCCCTCCACACCTTGAAAGCCGACATCGACTACGGATTCGCCGAGGCGAACACGACGTACGGAAAGATCGGAGTGAAGACCTGGATCTATCGCGGCGAGCAGCACAAGGCGAAGAACAGAAGGAAGACGGCCTAGGCCGTTAGACGTAAGGCGTCAGGCGTAAGGCGGACGAAGGAACCGGAGGTAATACCGAAGCGCGAAAGAGGATGAGGACGGACGAAGTGAGGGCACGCCTCACGTCTCACGCCTCACGCCTCACGCGCTCGCGGAGCGAGCGACTATGTTGATGCCCTCGAAAGTCAAGTACCGCAAGCAGCAGCGCGGCCGCATGCGCGGCAAGGCGTACCGCGGCGGCACGCTCGCCTTTGGCGATATGGGTCTGCAGATCCTGGAGCCCGGGTGGATCACCGCCCGCCAGATCGAAGCGGCGCGCATCGCGATGACGCGGGCCATCAAGCGGGGAGGCAAGATCTGGATCCGGATCTTCCCCGACAAGCCGTACACGAAGAAGCCCGCCGAGACGCGCATGGGCAAGGGCAAGGGCCCTCCCGAAGGCTGGGTCGCCGTCGTCAAGCCGGGCCGGATCCTCTACGAAATGGAGGGCGTGGACCTCGCGACGGCCAGGGAGGCGCTTTCCCTGGCGGCGGACAAGATCGGCCTTCGTACCCGGTTCGTGACGCGCGCGAGCGAGACGGAGATCCTGTGAAGAAGAAGGAGCGCGAGACGCTGGCGAATCAGGGCGCCCCGGAGCTCGCCGAGAAGGCGAAGCAGCTCAAGGAGGCGTCCTGGAAGCTGCGCCTCCAGAAGGCGACCGGCCAGCTCGAGAACCCGAGCCGGTTGAGAGTGATCCGGCGCGACATCGCGCGGGTCCGGACCTATCAGCGGGCGCTCGAGCTCGCGGAGAAGAAGTGATGGAACAAGCGGCCGCGGGGGAGACACGGCAGCGGCAGACGAAGATCGGCCGCGTGGTGTCCGACAAGATGCAGAAGACGATCGTCGTGGAAGTCGAGCGCCGCGTGCAGGAGGCCCAATATCAGCGCACGATCAAGCGCACGAGCCGCTTTCACGCGCATGACGAGGACAACACGGCGAAGGTCGGGGACCGGGTCCGTATCGAGGAGACCCGTCCGCTTTCGAAGAAGAAGCGCTGGCGCCTGAAGGAAATCGTGACGAAGGCGGGAGCGTAATGGAGCACCGAGGCCGGGAAACGGGAAACGGGAAAGGGGAAACGACCAAACCGCGTTCCCTTCTGTTTTCCGTTTTCCGTTTTCCGTTTCACGGTTTCTGGGGGCCGCGATGATTCAGATGGGCACAATTCTGGAGGTCGCCGACAACTCCGGCGCGCGCCGGATCGCCTGCATCAAGATGCGGGGCGGCGCGGCGGGGCGTTACGCGCGCCTGGGCGACATCATCACCGCGTCGGTGAAGGAAGCGGCTCCCGATTCGCCGTTCGTCGAGAAGCACGGAAAGCGCGTCGTCCGCGCGGTCATCGTCCGGACGCGGCGGAACCACCGCCGGCGCGACGGCTCCTACATCCGGTTCGACGACAACGCCGCAGTCCTGATTTCCAAC
>DATNMZ010000111.1:0-5787 GCA_035602095.1 Thermoanaerobaculia bacterium | reverse complement strand
AGCTCTTCTGGGACCGAACGCCGTTCCACCGGGGCGTGATCTGGCAGGGGGCCGCTCTCCTCGTCGCCTTCGGCGTCGCCGCGGCCAGGCGGAAGGTGTGAGGTGTCAGGTGTCAGGTGTCAGGTGTCAGCGGTCACCTATCACCTGTCTCCTGTCACCTGTCTCCTGTTACCTGTCACCTGTCACGACGGCCAACCCGACGCGACCGTTCCGCCGCGGCCGGGCAGCGTGGTCCGCGAGAGCTCACGGACCGGAATCGAGCCGCGGCGCGTGAGTACGTCCCGGGCGACGTCGCCCAGCGTGACGAAGCGGACTCCGTCGCCGATCCAGCCGTCCAGGATCGCCTCGAAAAGCCCCCGCTTCGACCGGCCTTCGACCTCCGCGTGGACGGTGTGCACGGTGTGCAGGGTTTGCACGTCCGCCCCGGCGACGGCGCCGCGATAGAACTCCCGCTGAGCGGCGTCGGTCGGGAGCTCCGGCCAGGCGAGCGTCTCGTCGAGCGTCGGAAGCGTCGACGGGACCTCGAGCGTCCGAAACGGCCGGCCTCCGGCGGAAGGAAAGAAAGGCTCTCCCCCGCGCGAGTTCGAGGTGTACAGGAGCTCCCGCTCGGCCTCCGCCTCCAGGGAGCGCGCGTTCGCCGTCCAGCCCGGGGCCGCGCTCGCGGCGGCGGGGGCTCCCAGAATGCGCCGGTACTCCTCGTGCGCCCGTCCGACCTGATCCCGGATCTTCTCGAGGCTCCAGCGATCGAGCCCGTCGTGCCAGCCGACGTGGTCCCAGCCGTGGACGCCCGTCTCGTGGCCCGCCTCGGCCACCGCGCGAATCTCCCGCTCGCACCGCGCTCCGATCGCCGGGGCCGGGAGCAGCGTCCCGTACAGGACCGTGGGGAATCCGTAGAGCGAAGCGGCGCGGCTTCGAAGCATCTTCCGAAGGAAGCCCCGCTGCGTGAACACGCGCCGCGCGGCGACTCCCGAGCGGTCCGGGCCGAGCGTGAAGAAGAACGTCGCGCAGATCTCCCGCGCGGCGAAGACTTCGAGGAGAGCGGGCACCCCTTCGCGCGTCCCCACGAGCGTGTCGCAGTCGACCTTCAACGCGACTCGCCGGGCGCTCGCCGTCCCGGCCTCTGGTTCGCGGGAGAGCACGGCGCGGCGAGTTACGGCTTCGCCGGACGCCGGTCGAGATAGAACGCGACGGTCTTCCGGATCGCCTCGTCCATCCCGATCCGGGGCTCCCATCCGAGGATCTCTTTCGCGCGGCGGACCGACGGGACGCGCGTCAGGATGTCCTGGTAGCCCTCCCCGTAGTACTCCCCGGAGGAGACCTCGACGATCGGAGTCCGGCGCGCCCGCTCGCCGAAGTTCGGGTGGGCGGCGACCGCGGCGACGAGGGCCTCCGCGAGCTGCCGCACGGAAAGATCGTTGGCAGGGTTGCCGATGTTGAAGATCCCCCCGTCCGCCGCGCCCTGGCGATTCTCGAGGATCTTCATGAGGCAGTCGATTCCATCCGAGATGTAGGTGAACGAGCGCCTCTGCGTGCCCCCGTCGACGAGCTTGATCGGTTCCCCATAGAGGATGTTGTGCAGAAACTGGGTCAGGACGCGGCTGGAGCCTTCCTTCGGGGAGTCGATGTCGTCCAGATGCGGGCCCATCCAGTTGAACGGGCGGAAGAGCGTGAACTTGAGCCCCCGCGAGAAGCCATACGCCCAGATCACGCGGTCGAGAAGCTGCTTCGAGCAAGAGTAGATCCAGCGCTGTTTGTGGATCGGGCCGTAGACGAGAGTCGACCGCTCCTCGTCGAACTCCGGATCGGGACACATCCCGTACACCTCGGAGGTGGACGGGAAGACGACGCGTTTCCCGTACGTGACCGCCTGCTTGACGATCCGCAGGTTCTCCTCGAAGTCGAGCTCGAACACCCCGATGGGGTTCCGGACGTACGCCGCCGGCGTGGCGATCGCGACGAGGGGCAGCACCACGTCGCACTTCTTGACCTGGTACTCGATCCACTCCTTGTTGATCGCGATGTCGCCCTCGAGGTACGTGAAACGCGATTCCCCGAGAAACGGGGCGATCTTGTCGCTGCCGATGTCGAGCCCCGAGACCGACCAGTCCGTCGTGTTCAGGATGCGCTCCGTCAGGGCGTTCCCGATGAAGCCGTTGACTCCCAGAATGAGCACCCTCACGGCTTCAGCGACTCCCCGATGAAACGGTAGGCGTCCATCTCTTCCTCCCCCTCCCGCTGCACGCAGAGCACCTCGACGTACCGGTCGTCTCCGCAGGCGACGTACAGCCGGGCGCTTTCGAGCCGGACCTGCCCGGGGAAGTTGTCGTGCGCCCCGAGGTTCGGCTCCCGCGTCTTCCAGATGTAGGTCTTGCCTCCGAAAACGTCGGTGAAGGCGCCGGGATAGGGGTGCGTGACGGCGCGGACGAGATCGTGGACCTGTTTCGCGCTCCGGGACCAGTCGATCCGGCCGTCCTCGGGCGTCCGCCTTCCGAACTTGGTCGCGAGCGACTCGTTCTGCGGGATCCGGCGAGCCTTGCCGGCCTCGAGATCCGGCAGGCGGCGCGCCAGGATCCGGACCGCCGCTTCCGTGACCCTCCGCTGCACTTCGAGCGCCGTGTCGTCTGGCCCGATCGGGACGGCCTCCTGGTCCACGATGTCGCCCGCGTCCGCGCGCTCGGTCATCACGTGGAGCGTGGCGCCCGTCTGCGTCTCGCCCAGCGCGACCGCCCAGTTGACGGGCGCGCGCCCGCGGAACTTCGGCAGGAGCGAGCCGTGCATGTTGTACGCGCCGAGAGCGGGCACCTCGAGCAGCCCTCGCGGAAGGATCCCGCGGTAATAGAAGGAGAAGAGAAGCTGCGGGTTCGCCCGCCGGACCTGCTCGAGCACCCGGGGGTCCGCCGCGTCCTCGGCCAGGACGGGCTCGATCCCGCGCGACCGGGCGAGGTCTGCGACGCTCGGAAACCAGCGCGTCTCGTCCGGCCGGTCCGCGTGTGTCGCGACGAAAACCACCTCGCTGCCACGGTCGAGGAGGGCCTTCAGACAGGCGTGCCCGGTGTCGGAGTAGGCAAAGACGGCGACGCGCGTCACCGGCGAGCCCCGGATGGGGAGGTCGAGGCGCTCTCGCGGGAGGGTACGGCGGAGAATCCGCCGGCGTCCGGGCCCTTTTCCGCGCGAAGGCCGTAGGCGCGCCGCACGGAAAAGCGCGGGCGCCTCCGGACCTGCTCGTAGATGCGTCCCACGTACTCTCCGACGATCCCGAGTCCCGCCATCGCGACGCCGAGCAGCGTGAACAGGATCGCGAAGAGAGTGAAGACGCCCTGCACCTCCGCCCCGACGATGAGCCGCCGGAGGAAAAGGAAGAGGCCGAAGGCGATGCCGCCGAGAGCGACCAGCATGCCGACGATCCCGAAGAGCTGGAGGGGCACCGTCGAGAAGCCCGTCATCAAGTCGAAATTCAATCGGATCAGCCGGTAGAGAGAGTAGGCGGACTCGCCGCCGGTCCGCGGCGCGTGGGCCACGTCGATCTCGGTCGGGTTGCGGGCGAAGCTCTGGCCGAGGGCGGGGATGAACGTCGCCGCCTCCTCCGACTGGTTGATCTCGTCGACGATCTCCCGCGAATAGGCCCGGAGCATGCAGCCGAAGTCCGTCAGGCGCATCCGCGTGATCGCGACCGTGACGCGATTGACGAGCGCGGACGCGAAACGCCGGGCGCGGCTGTCCTGCCGGAAGACGCGGACGCCGCCGACGACGTCGTATCCCTCGGCGATCTTTCCGAGCAGCTTCGGGATTTCTTCCGGAGGATTCTGCAGGTCGGCGTCCAGAGTGACGACGACGTCTCCCGTCACGTCCCGGAAGCCCGCGAGGATGGCGGGATGCTGGCCGAAGTTGCGCGACAGCTCGAGAACCCGGACGACGTCGGGCCGGCGGGCGGCCCAGGCTTTGAGGATCTCGATCGAGCGGTCGCGGCTGCCGTCGTCCACGACCAGGAGCTCGTACGGACCGGGGAGCGCGTCCAAGACCGCGAGCGCGCGGCGGAAGAACTCGTCGAGGTTCGCCTCCTCGTTGTAGACGGGGACGACGACGGAGACTTTCACCGGCGCGGCCTTTCCGGCATCTCGAGGCGGTCGAGCGAGGAAGCGCGAATCGTCATGGGGTCGGCGAGGATCTTAAGCCACTCGCGGGAACACCCGGTCCGCGAAACGCCTCTCGCCGTGCGAGCCAGCCGGCGGAACTATCTCCTATCTCCTATCTCCTATCTCCTATCTCCTACCGCCTATCACCTGCCACCTGTCACCTGTCACCTGTCATCTATCTCTGGAACTTCTCCAGGACCTCCCGGATCGCCGCGATCGCGTCGTCCTGGTCGGTGTCGGTCAAGCCGGGAAACAGCGGGAGCGACACGATCCGCTCCGAGACGAAGTGCGCCGCCGGGAAGTCCTCCGCGCTCCACCCGAACCGTTCCCGGTAGTAAGAGAACTCGTGCGCCGCTGTGTAATGGAGACCCGTGCCGATGTTGCGCGTCTTGAGCTCCGCCATGAACTGGTCCCGGCCGATCGTGAGCCGGTCCGAGTCGACGAGCGGCGTGTAGAGGTGCCAGGCGTGCCGGACCGGATAAGCGACGCGCTGCGGCAGGATCAGCCCGGAAAGACCCGCGAGCGCCCGATCGTACCGCCGAGCGAGCCGCTCGCGTTCGACGAGAAACCCCTCCAGGCGCTTCAACTGATGCAGCCCGAGCGCCGCCTGGATGTCCATCATGTTGTACTTGAACCCCGGCACGGCGACGTCGTAGCGCGGGCTGCCCGCCTTCGAGAATCGCTTCCACGATTCCCGGTCCATCCCGTGAAACTTCAGCAGGGAGGCCTTCTCGAAGACTTCCTCGTCCTCCGTCACGACCATCCCGCCCTCGCCCGTCGTCATGTTCTTGTTCGGATGAAAAGAGAACACGGACGTCGTCGGAAAGGACCCGATCTTCCTGCCCTTGTACTCCGCGCCGACGGCGTGCGCCGCGTCCTCCAGCACCTCGATCCCCCGGGCCGCCGCGACCTCGAGAATCGGATCGAGGTCCGCGGGCTGTCCGACGTAGTGGACCGGCAGGATTGCGCGCGTCGAAGGCGAGATCTTGCGCTCGATCTCTTCCACCTGGATGTTTAGCGTCGCGGCGTCGATGTCCGCGAGCACGGGAACGGCTCCGCAGTGGACGATCGTATTGAGCGTCGCGACGAAAGTCATCGGCGTCGTGATCACCTCGTCTCCCGGGCCGATGCCGAGGGCGAGAAGCGCGACGTGGAGCCCGGCCGTCGCGGAGGAGACCGGCACGGCGAACCGGCCGCCGACGTATTCCGCGAAGTCGGACGCGAAGCGCTCGACCTTCGGTCCCGTGGTGATCCAGCCGGACCGCAGCGTGTCGACGACCTCGGCGATCTCCTCGTCCCCGAGCGCGGGACGCGCGAAAGGCAGGAATTCGCGGCGCATGAAGGGGGGATTCTAGACCCGCCCCTACCGCTTCACGGCCCCCCTCCGCGCGAAGTACTCCGTCCCGGTCGCGCAGATCACGACCCAGAACAGACCGAGCAGCGTCCCCGCCACCACGTCGGTAAGCCAGTGGGCTCCGAGGTAGAGGCGGGAGAAATCGACGGCCACGATGAGCGTTACGGCCGCCACGATCGCGGCGACGCGGATCGCCTGGCGCCGCGTCACGTGTAGAACGACCGCCGCGACGCCTCCGAAGAAAAGGCTGCACATCGTCGCGTGGCCGCTCGGAAAGCTGAACGTTCTTTCCGTCACCAG
>DATNMZ010000110.1:0-4303 GCA_035602095.1 Thermoanaerobaculia bacterium | reverse complement strand
CGCGGCTTACCCGGCGTTTCGAGTTCGTGGACTTCCGCAAGGCGATGGAGTTTGTCAACCGGGTGGCCGACATCGCGGAGGAAGAGGGGCATCACCCGGACATCGCGATCCACTGGAACCGCGTCGACCTCGTCCTCTGGACCCACAAGATCGGCGGTCTCCATGAGAACGACTTCATCCTGGCGGCGAAGATCAGCCGCCTCCTCGAGGAGCCGCGAAGGGCGACGACGGTGGCGGGCTAATGGCCGTCGGCTATCGGCTCTCAGCCGGAGGCCGGGCCATCCTCGTGTTCTGTAACAGAAGTCTGTGCCGCTTTGGGAACGTAGGGGCGGCCCTTGCGCCGCCCGGGCGGGGACAAGCCCCGCCCCTACGGCCAATCTCGCTATCGGGCTGATGGCTGATAGCTGAAAGCTGACAACTACATCTTCTTCCCCGGCAGAATCACCAGCACCAGACCGATGACCCCGGCGCCGAGGCTGACCCACCGCGCGGTCTCCCAGAAATCCTTATTGCCGCGCTCCTCCGACGAGAACGTGGACTTGAGCGCGCCCTCGACACTGTCGTAGCCCGCGCGCTTCTGCGAAGCAAGCAGGAACCCCGCGATCCCGAGGACGAGGACGATCACTCCCACACGGCGCATGTTTGCCTCCCGGTTATCTCTTCTCGCTGCTAATACCGGGCAAGGGTCGGGTCGATCCTCTCCGCCCAGAGATTTATGCCCCCGGTCAAGTTGCGCGCCTTCGCATAGCCCCTCTGCCGCAGAAAGGCGACGGCCTGCGCGCTGCGCCCTCCGGTCCGGCAATACGCCACGATGGCGTCGTCCGGCGAAAGCTTCGTGTAGCCCGACGCGAGGGCGCCGAGGGGGATCTTCACGGAACCGGGGAGATCGCTGATGGCGTGCTCGTGCGGCTCACGGACGTCCAAGAGCACGATCGGGTCTCCGCGCTCGCGCATCGCCTGGAGCTCCTCGACCGAGATCTCGGCAACGCCCGCCATCGCGCCGGAAGATACCATCCCGGAAGCCCGCTCGGGCTCGCACGCGATGCCGACGTCGGTGAGCTTCGTGATCGTCGGCCGATCTCCGCACACGGCGCAATTCGCGTTCTTTCGCAGCCGCACTTCGCGAAAGCGCATCGCCAGAGCGTCGAACAGGAGCAGGCGCCCCACGAGAGGGTCGCCCGCGCCGAGAAGAAGCTTGATCGTCTCGACCGCCTGCACCATTCCGAGGAGGCCGGGCAGCACTCCGAGCACTCCGGCCTCGGCGCACGAGGGCACGGCGCCTTCCGGAGGCGGCTCCGGGTGCAGACACCGATAGCACGGTCCCCGCGCGGCCCAGAACACGGACGCCTGTCCCTCGAACCGGTGCACGGAGGCCCACACGTTCGGTTTGCCCGCCAGGACGCAGGCGTCGTTGACGAGGTAGCGGGAGGGGAAGTTGTCCGTCCCGTCCGCGACGACGTCATACTCGCGGACGATCGCGAGCGCGTTGGCCGCCGTCAGCCGCTGCGGGATCGCCTCGACCTCGACGTGCGGATTCGCCTCCTGCAGGCGCGCGGCCGCGGCGGCCACCTTGGGCCGCCCGACGTCCCGCGTCCCGTAGAGCACCTGCCTCTGCAGGTTCGACGCCTCCACCGCGTCCGGGTCGATCAGCCCGATCCGCCCCACACCCGCCGCCGCCAGGTAGAGGGCGAGGGGCGACCCGAGCCCCCCCGCGCCCACCGCGAGCACCCGCCCCGCTTTCAGCTTCGCCTGACCGGCCGTCCCGACTTCCGGGAGCGACAAGTGGCGCGCGTAGCGGCGGAGCTCGTCCGGTGAGAGCTTCGAATCAGCGCCGCGCGGTTCTCGCAACGGGATCACGCCGACCTCGTGAGCTCGATCCGGAACGTCGAGCCGGTCTCGACGATCCTGGCCTGCCCGAAGGGAGACTCCGCGATTGTCTGCGTCACCGCTTCCTCGATCTCGGCGCGGCGGAAGCCGTGGCCCGCCATCCCGAACCGCAGGAACGCCACCGGGATCCGCAGCCAGCCCCAGAGCGGGGCGCGGTCTCGCTCGATTTCCGGAGACGGCGCGTCGGGGTTCCCCTCGAAGATCCAGAACCGGCCGCCCGGCTTCAATCCCCGGTGCACCGCGGAGAGACCCGCGAGAGGTTCCTCCCAGTGGTGGAAGGTCAGAACGGCGATCGCGAAATCGAACTCGTTCTTGAAGGGCGCTTCCTCGATCGCCGCGAGCTGGAACCGGAGGTTCGGAAGCGCGGGACCGCGGCCGGCCTCGCGGATCATGCCCCGGGAGGAATCGATCCCCACCACTTTGAGCGCCGGTCTGGCGGCGGCGAGGAGCCGGTCGAGGCGTCCGGGTCCGCAGCCGACGTCGAGCAGGCGGCCTTCTTCGATCGGCACCTCCGCTCCGATCCGCCGGTGGAGGGGCGCGATCATGGGCTCCGCCCAGCGGCGGTAGAGCCGTGACGAGATCGAACCGAATTTCTCGGGACGGGCCCCCTTCAGATTCCCCACGCGGAAAGAGTAAGGCAAAACGACCGGGGATTCCGTCCTCCGTCCGTTTATCTCCTTCCCCCGAGGGTCGCCGTTCTTCCCGACTCGCTTTGATAGATTCCGTCCCCCGGAGGGCGATCTTGCTGCCTGAGTTCCGAAACGAGCCGATGACCGACTTCTCCGTCGCATCCAACCGCGATGCCTTTGCGGCGGCGCTCCGGAAGGTCGAGGCGCGCCTTCCCCTCCAGGGCGCAAACCGCATCGGCGGCGAACAGGTCGGCGCGGACAAGACGTTCGAGTCCGTGAACCCCTGCCGGAAGACGCAGGTCATCGGACGTTTCCCGGAAGGGACGGCCGCCGACGCCAACCGGGCCGTCGACGCCGCGGCGAAGGCCTTCGAATCCTGGGGACGAACTCCGGCGAAAGAGCGCTGGGCGCTCCTGATCGCGATCGCGAAGATCCTGCGCGACCGCAAGCACGAGTTCTCCGCGATGATGGTCCTCGAGGAGGCGAAGTCCTGGCCCGAGGCGGACGGGGACACCGCCGAGGCGATCGACTTCTGCGAGTTCTATGCTCGCGAGATGGAGCGGCTCTCGCAGCCGCAGCCCTTGACGCCCTACCCCGGCGAAAAAAATCAGCTCGAGTACCTGCCCCTCGGGGTCTGCGCCGTGATTCCCCCGTGGAACTTCCCCCTCGCGATTCTGGCCGGGATGACGACCGCGGCCCTCGTGACGGGCAACACCGTGGTCCTCAAGCCCTCGTCGGATTCTCCCGCGATCGCGACGATGTTCCTCGAGGCGGCAGAGGCGGCCGGGATCCCCCCGGGCGTTCTCAACTTCGTCACCGGGGGCGGCGCGACCGTCGGCAACGCGCTCGTCGAGAACCCGAAGACCCGCATGGTGGCCTTCACGGGATCGCGCGAGGTCGGCGTCCAGATCAGCGAGAAGGCGGGGAGGGTCCCGAAGGGGCAGATCTGGATCAAGCGCGCGGTGCTCGAAATGGGGGGCAAGGATTTCATCCTGGTGGACGAGACGGCCGACCTCGAGTCCGCCGCGGACGGCGTCGTCGCCGCCGCATTCGGATTCCAGGGCCAGAAGTGCTCCGCGTGCTCGCGGCTGATCGTCCACGAGAAGGTCCACGGCGAGCTCGTCTCGAAGATCGTCGAGAAGACGAAGCGATTGAAGGTGGGCGACGTGCGGGATCCCGAGACGCAGGTCGGCGCCGTGATCAACGAGCGCGCCCAGAAGAAGATCCTGGAGTACGTGGACATCGGACGAAAAGAAGGCCGGATCGTCGCGGGCGGAGAGAAGGGGCCGGGCGAGGGATTCTTCGTGATGCCGACGGTCGTAGACAATGTGAAGCCGGGCGCTCGCATCGAGCAGGAAGAGATCTTCGGGCCCGTGCTCGCCGTCATTCCGGTTTCGAGCTTCGAAGAGGGAGTCGCGGTCGCCAACGACACGGAGTACGGCCTGACCGGCTCGCTCTATTCGAGAGACCGCAAGCGCCTGGAGCGCGGCAAACGCGAGCTCTATTGCGGAAACCTCTACTTGAACCGCAAGTGCACGGGCGCGCTCGTCGGCGTGCATCCCTTCGGCGGGTTCAACATGTCCGGGACCGACTCGAAGGCGGGGGGCCGCGAGTACCTCTATCTCTTCACCCAGGCCAAGGCGATCTCGGAGAAGGTCTGAACCGGACGGAGCGGGCGGTGTCGGACGAAAAGGTGCCCGGCGCCGCCCGGCGTTTCGAGTCCGTCGGATTCTCGGAGATCGTCCAGGTTCGCAACCGCGTTTTGGCCCTGCTCGCGGCCGGGCACC
>DATNMZ010000109.1:0-4781 GCA_035602095.1 Thermoanaerobaculia bacterium | reverse complement strand
GGTCCTCCTCCTGGTTCTTGGCGCCACGCACGTTTTGAGAGACCGAACGAGCCACAACCTTGCGGAAGAGTGGTACTTCACCGGCAATTCACTCGTCGACGAGCAGGATCTGACAGGCGCCGCAGCCGCATATGAGCACGCGCTCGCGGAGAATTCCGCTTTCGCTCCCGCGCTGGATGGTCTCGGCGTCATTTCTTTGAGGCGCGGTGATTGGGCATCCGCGGCGCGGAACTTCGAGTCCGCGGTCGCAGCGGACCCAGGCGGGGCGAAATCCCATTATTGGCTCGGACTGGCCTTCGAGCACGAGAAGCTTCTTCCGGAGGCCGCCCGAGAGCTTCGGCGGGCGCGCGATCTACGGCCGGATGATGGGAAGGTCCTTCTTGCTCTGGCGCAAGTCCTTTCCGAGAGTCATCTGTGGAACGAGGCGGCGGCGGTCTATCGAGCTTTTCTCAACCTTCGGCCCGACGATGCCGCCGCCCACCTTGCTCTTGCGCGTGTCGATGCGGCGCGGCACCGGATCGAGGCTGGGTTCGCGGAAGCGACGCGCGCGACGGAGCTCGACCCCGTCAATGCCGATGCCTGGCTCTTGCGCGCGACATTCGCGATCGATGCCGGCGAACCGGCGCAGGCCCGGGAAGCGCTCCAGCGCGCGGAGGCGCTCGCGGGTCCAGACAGAGCGCCGATCGGCTTCGCGTGGGCGCTTCTGGAGCGCCTGCAGCGTCGGCCGGACGCGGTCGAGGCCAGGCTCAAGGAGGTTCTGGCCCGGCACCCCGACTTTTTGCCGGCCGCCGAGCTGCTCTTGCAGAGCGCCACGGAGCAGGGCCATCGGGCCGAGGCAGAGAGATATATCCGAGACGTCCAGCCGAAGGGAAGAAACCCGGGAGCAAACTAGCTGCCCGTTAGCGCATGCCTGCTGCCAGGGGCGCCTGCGCGGAGGGGGTGGAAACGGGCGCCGCCTTGAGCGCCGGCGCCGCCCGCGTCTGCCACGCATTCGCCAGCCACCAGCGGCGGGCCCGCTCCTCCGTCCACTCCTCCTCGAGCGGCACTCTGTGGAGCGCTTGAGCGAGGTCCTGCATCGTCTGGGGGCGGTTGTTCGGATCTTTCTGGAGACAGGACAGAAGGACCTCGTCGAGCGCCGGAGGGATCCGGTTCGTGGTCCTCCGCGAGGGAGGCACCGGCGTCTTCTGGACGTGGTCCATGATGATTTGCATCGCCGGGCGCTTCGCGTCGAAGACGGTATTCCCCGTCACGAGCCAGTACCCAACCGCTCCGAGCGCGTAGATGTCCGCGCGCCAGTCGATGTCGGACTCGCCGAGCCCGATCTCCGGCGCCATGTAGCCCGGCGTGCCGGCGATCACGCCCGCCATCGTGAGTTGCCGCTCGTGCCCGGCGGTCGCCGTGTTCTTGACCAGGCCGAAGTCGAGGAGCTTTACGAAATCCCACTCGAGGCCGTACCGGCAGAGATAGATGTTCGCGGGCTTTACGTCCCGGTGGATGAGCCCTCCCTGATGCGCTTCGGCGAGGGATTGGCAAGCCTGAATGAGGATGGACACGGCCCGCTCCGCCGGCAGCGCGCCGAACTTCTCGACGAGAGTCTCGAGGTCGAACCCCTCGAGGAGCTCCATCACGTAGTAGAACGTCCCGTCCTCGGTCGTCCCGAAGTCGTAGATGTTGACGGTGTGCGGCGACTGCAGGCCCGCTGCCGCCTGGACTTCGCGTTCGAACCGTTTGATCGATTCGCGACCGTCGCTTCCCGACGAGTCCGGCCGGATCAGCTTGATGGCCGCCGACCGGGCGAGCAGCCGGTGGCTCGCCTTCCACACTTCTCCCATCCCTCCCGAGCCGAGCAGCTCCTCGAGGTGGTAGCTGCCCATCTCGTGTCCCTTCTCCGCCTGGACGTTCAGCTGGTAGACGATGCCGGAGACGACGATCGCGATCGTGGCCGCGATGGCGGTCGGCACGAACATGATCCACGTGGCCGCGCCGTGCGGGGCGGGCACGCCGGCGGCGACCTGAAACATCAGCCCGATGGGGTCCATGGCGGAAGCTGCGAGCGTCGCCAGGATCGCCTTGCCGCGGGTCGACGGAACGACGAGAGGAAAGGCGAGCGTCCAAACCGCGACGCCGGACCAGCCCCGCGGCACGCCGTCGCGAAACGGCACCGAATGGATGTCGAGCGACAGGAAAAGCGCCATCGCCACCTCGTACACGAGCGCGACGTCCAGCAGTCTCTCGGGCGCGAGCATGCTCCGACCGGCGATCCATGCCATGACCAGGGAGGCGGCGACTCCTCCGCCGACGGCTACGATCCAGAGAGTCGCCGCGGCCGAGCCGGGTCCGAAGGTCCCGAAACTCCGGTCGATGATGCCGAAGATCGTCAGAGCGCCCGCGGCGGTGAGCGCGAAAGTCGTGACCCGGCGTCCCGAAGCGGCGAGAAGCTCGGGAGGGAGGACGGCCGGGGACGGAGCCTCCGCCCGAAGGACCTCGCGTCCCGCCGGGCTCGCCGCGCCCTCGCCCCTCTTCCAGATTCGAAAGCTCATCTGCGAAAGGTCTCGATTTTACCCTCCGCTCTCCATACGCGAACCGGCGGCTTGCGGTTGCAGCCTTCGCCTCCGGGGAGAGACTTTCGCAGAAAAAGAGGGCCGAGCGGGCAAACCGCTCGGCGCGAGCCGGAGGGAGAAGAGAAGGCGCGAAGCGACGAAGATGGAAGTTAGAAGGCTATCCGTTCCGACGGGGTCCGGCTCTCTTCTCCCCCCACCTTCTTGAAGATGATGTCGTAGATGGGAAACGCGACCTCCCGGCCGTGATCGTTGCGTCTCCAGGCGGTTCCGCGGAACTTGTACAGGTTTCCGAACCTGTCCCACTTCTGGTGGTCCGCGTCCGAATCCCGGTCGATCCCGCTGATGGAAAGGGACTCGAGCGTGCGCAGCTCTTCGGGCTGCGACACCCCGTCGTGGTTGCGGTCGATCCAAACGCGGAGTCGCGACCAGATCGCGTCCCCCGGGTCGATTCTCCCGTTGTTGTTGCCGCCCAGGTCCGCGTTGTCGTATTCGGCGAGCGCGGCAAAGCCGTTGAAGTTTTCCGGCGTCGGCTCGCCGTAGGCCGTCAGCGTATGGTTCCCGAACATCTCGCCGGCGTCGTCGATCTTTCCGTTGTTGTTTCGATCCAGCACGAGAAAGCCGGTGTCAGAGTCTCTCTTCGTCCAGGTGATCTGGATCGGCTCGCCGGTCCGGAGAATGTCGAAGGTCACCGGATCCCGGTCGCCGCTCAAGTCCGGCTCCTTTCCCTTAGCGTCGATCACGATGGGCGACGGCGGATTGCATGGGAGATTGGTCGGGTCGAAATCCGTCACCAGCTGCTCGGGTGGGAGCGGTCCTGGCGGGCAACCGCCGACGAGCCCTCCTCCGTCCTGCGGCGTCTCCGTCCGAACGCAGACCTGATAGCTCGTGGCTTCGTTGAAAGCCGCCGGTTGCGCGCCGTATCCGCCGTGCAGCTCCCCCTTCAGGCGCGCCCGGTAGCACCTTCCCGACGAGCCGTTCGCCTGCAGGGAGTGGTTGACCGGCCCGATGTTCTCGCCTCCGGATTGATACATGTCCGACGAGCTCGCGATGACGGCTGCCGTGTTTTGCGCGTCGAAGATCGTGTGCCACACGTAGAGACGCTTCGGAACGATCGAACCCCAGGACGCCGAGGCTGTGCCGTTGCCGACGAGAATCGTCCCGCTCGGCACGATCGTCGAGGTCGTGGTGACGACGTCGGCCGACATTCGGCGGGAAAAGAGCAGGAGCAGAACTCCCAGGGTGGTTTGCAGACGCCGGCGTCTCAGAAACATGAGCGACCCTCCTTTGCCTCCTTGTTGTCACGAGCCGCGGTCGTGACGCGGATGCATTGAAGGGTCGCCGGTCGATGCCGCTAGTCGAAGACCCAGGCCTCCACGTCGACGACCGCGCGCGCGAGGGAGGGCGACTCACAACGGGGAGGATGGCCGGCCTCGGCGGGATTCATCTGGCCCGCGCCCTCCGCGTACAGATCGAATTCGACCGACCGGCCGTCCGCGGAATAGCCGACGTTGCGCCAGCCGGAATGGCCGGTGATGTCGCGCTTGCGGAAGAAGACACCGTTCAAGATCTGATCCTTGTCGGACTTCGACCGGTCGATCGGCTGGATCGCGGTGACGTGGAAATGCGTCACGCGCGACTCGCAGCCCTTCGCTTCGATCGAGTAGGCGCGGCCCACGGTGAGAAGGTGGCTCGGGCGTTCGGGACGATCGGGCGGGCGATCCGTTTCGGCGGAGGCGGGGACGCAGGGGACGAGCAGGGCGGCCGCGAGAATGGCGGCGGCGGGATGGTGATTCATCGCGCTCTCCTTTCGGTTCAGCGATGTGTACGGCCGGAACCGGCGCGCCGTTGAGGCCTTTCCGCCTTTCAGCGGATTCCGCCCGGCGCGGGCTCGAGCGATCGCTTCCAGCGGAGGTATCCCGTTACCGAAAGGACGAGAAAGACGGCGTAGAGGAGGGCGGTTAAGAAGAGTGACTTGTAGAGGAACATCCCGATGTAAACGACGTCCACCGCGACCCAGACGATCCAGTTCTCCAGGATCTTGCGGGCCATCATCCACTGCGCGATCAGGCTCGTCGCTGTGGTCGTCGAATCGAGCCAGGGAAGCGCCGCGTTCGTGTAACGGGAGAGCAGAGCGGCGGTGAGCCCCGTCGCGAGAATGCCGATCCCGACGAGGACGACCGCGAGCCGGCGCGTCCCGCGGGAGACCGCCAGCTCGCCCTT
>DATNMZ010000108.1:0-3100 GCA_035602095.1 Thermoanaerobaculia bacterium | reverse complement strand
ACCGAGACGAAGTCCCATCTGTTCGAGCCCTTCTTCACGACGAAGGGCCCGGGAGAGGGCACCGGCCTGGGTCTGGCGACCGTCTACGGGATCGTGAAGCAGAGCGGCGGGTACGTCTGGGTCTACAGCGAAGTCGCCCGGGGCACGGCCTTCAAAGTCTATCTGCCGCGCGTGGAAGCCGAGGTCGAGGTTCGAAAGACGGGGATCGCGAAAGCGCCGGCCCGCGGCGCCGAGACGATCCTCCTCGTCGAGGACGAGCAGTCGGTGCGGGCCTTGATTCGGAGGCTTCTGCTGGGAAATGGCTACACGGTTCTCGAGGCGGTCGGGGCCGAGGAGGGCCTCGAGATCGCGCGCCGCCATTCGGGCCCGATTCACCTGCTCTTGACCGACGTCGTGATGCCGAAGATGAGCGGGTCGGACCTGGCAGTCGGGATCGTCGCTCTCCGGCCGAAGACCAGGGTGATCTTCATGTCGGGCTACACCGACGACGCGGTCGTTCGCCACGGCCTCGTGGGGGAAGGGCTGGACTTCCTGCAGAAGCCCTTCACTCCGGATGCCCTCGCCGTCAAAGTCCGCCAGGTCCTGGACGCGTCCGAATCGCCCTGAGCGGATGGCTCTGAATCTTCAACCGGGTCAGGGGAATTCGACCTCTGGAGTAGCCCTTCGAGCGATTCGGTCTCATAATGTTCAAGATTGAGCCAAGGATCCTTCTGGCGCGGCCGCCTGGCGAGCGAAGCCATCGGTGTTCTCCTCCTCCTGGCCGGGGCTCTGGTGGCTCTGTCGCTGCTGTCCCACGACAGCCGGGACGCGAGCCTCTTCTCGCTTTCGACGGGTGAGGCGGTCGCGGCGGCGGCGCCCGCCAACTGGGTCGGAGGGTTCGGGGCCTCCCTTTCCGCGGCCCTGTACGCGGTCGCGGGTTTCGCCTCCTGGGCGATCCCGCTGCTTCTGATCTACTGGGGCTGGCGGCGCTTCTGGCAGCGGCCATTCGAGAACCCGGCGACCAAAGCCGCCGGGTTCGTCCTGCTCGCGCTCGCCGTGCCGGCGCTCCTGTCGCTCTCCCTGGGCCGGCGCACGCTCGCCGGCGAGCCCACAGAGGCCGGGGGGGTGATCGGGCGCGCGCTCGCGGAAGCCTCGCGCGGGCAATTCGGCAACGTCGGCGCGGCGCTCCTCTGCTCCGCGTTCGTTCTCCTGGCGATTCCTCTCGCGACGCAGCTTTCACTCGCGGAGGTCTTTCTTTCGCTGCGCATCCGCTTCGCGGGGGTCTGGAGCCGGATGACCGTCCACTGGGCGCGCCGGCGGGACCAGCGGACGAAGGAGCGTCTGCGGCGCACCGTCGTCGCGAAACACCTGGAGAAGGCGCGCCGGGAGCCGGTCTCGCTCGCCGAGGTGCCGTTCGCGGCAGACGACCCCGTCCCCTTTCTCCGCGAGATGCCCGGCCCGGGCAAGCTCGCTCTGACGAAGACGGCCCCGCCGCGCGGGATCGGCCGAGGGGCGGTCGCGGGCCGCAAGAAGCCCGAGGCCCAGCAGAGCCTGCCGCTGATCGTCGAAGGCTACACGTATCCGCCGGTGTCCCTCCTCGATCGCCGCGAGAACGTCGGCACGGTGGACCGAAGGCTTCTGGCCGAAAGCGGGAAGCGAATCGCGGCGAAGTGCGCCGAGTTCGGCGTCGAGGGGGACATTGCCGAGTATCACCCGGGCCCGGTCGTGACGACGTACGAGTTCCGGCCCGCCGCGGGAATCAAGGTGAACCAGGTTCTGGGGCTTTCCGAGGACCTGGCGCTCGCTCTGTCCGCGGAGTCGATCCGCATCGAGCGCCTGCCCGGCCGCGCCAGCGTCGGGATCGAGGTGCCCAACCCGGGCGGGGGCGAGATCATCTCGATCCGCGACGTGCTCGAGTCGGAAAAGTTCCAGAGCTCGCCGTCGCTGCTGACGATCGCGCTCGGGAAAGACATTCACGGCGAACCGGTCGTCGACGACCTGCGAATCATGCCGCACCTTCTGATCGCCGGGACGACAGGCTCCGGGAAAAGCGTCGGAATCAACGCGCTGATCACGTCCATCCTGTACAAGGCCCGGCCGGATCAGGTGAAGATGATCCTGATCGACCCGAAAATGGTGGAGCTCGAGATCTACGAGCACCTTCCCCACCTCGCGACGCCGATCATCACCGATCCGAGGAAGGCGGCGAACGCGCTGAAGTGGGCGGTGGGCGTGATGGAGGACCGGTTCCAGACGCTTTCGGACCTGGGGCAGGTTCGCAATGCCGAGCAGTACAACGCCGCCATAAGAGACCCCGAGACCGTCGCGCGTTTCCGGGCGGACCACCCCGAGGAACCGGACCTGAAGCTCGACCCCATGCATCTGATCGTGATCATCATCGACGAGCTGGCGGATCTGATGATGACGGCGCCCAAGGACATCGAAGAGTCGATCGTGCGCCTGGCGCAGAAGGCGCGCGCCGTGGGGATTCACCTGATCGTCGCGACGCAGCGGCCATCGGTGGACGTGCTCACCGGAGTGATCAAGGCGAACATGCCCTCCCGGATCGCCTTCAAGGTGTCTTCGAAGACCGATTCGCGCGTGATCCTGGACGGCAATGGCGCCGAGCGGCTGCTCGGACGGGGCGACATGCTCTTCCTCCCGCCCGGCACCTCGCGCCTGCGGCGTGTCCACGGCGCCTTCGTGTCGGTTCGGGAGACGGCAACGCTGGTCAAGCACCTGAAGCGTCAGGCCAGGCCGCATTACGACGAGGAGATCACCAAGGACCGGGAGGAGACCGTCCGCCGCGAGGACGGGAGCGACGAGAGCGACTCCCTGTACGACGAGGCGGCGCGTCTGGTGGTCAAGGAAAGGTCGGCGTCGATCTCCTCTCTCCAGCGCCGCATGGGGATCGGCTTCTCCCGCGCGGGAAAGCTGATCGACATGATGGCCCGCGACGGGTTGCTCGGGCCGCAGAAGGGGTCCAAGCCGCGCGAGGTGCTCGTCGCGGAGGATTATTTCGAGGAAGTGGACCGGCAGCGGCGATGACCCATCCGTTCGTGTGGATGGCCGTTGCGATCGTGGCGTCTCCCGCGCTCGCCTGGCTCGTCTACCGCATCGC
>DATNMZ010000107.1:0-6534 GCA_035602095.1 Thermoanaerobaculia bacterium | reverse complement strand
GCGACGACGGCCTTCTCGCCCCCCGTGTGGTAGTAGAAGATGCGATCGCCCTTTTTCACCGACCGCAGGTGCTTCTGCGCGACGGGATTCCGGACGCCCGACCACACGGTCTTCTTCTCCCGCGCGAGGTCGTCGTAAGAGTAGTGGGTGGGTTCTTCCTTGAAGAGCCAGTTCATAATGCCGTAAGGCGTGAAACGTCAGGCGTTAAGCGCACCGTAAGCCGCCACGTTGCCGCTCCGTTCTCATTTCGAAAGCCGCGGGATTCTATCCCCAAATCCAATAGACTGTGCCGCGCACAAACAAACGCTTATCGAAGCAGGAGGACACATGCAGCGTCGCCAATGGATAGTTCTTTCCGCGGCCGTGCTGGCCGGAACCGGCATCGCTCTCGCCCAGACGTCCACCACCTCGACCACGACCACGACGACCTCGACCGCCACGACGGCTGCCGCGCCGCGGCGCGCGCCGAGCCCTCTCGGCACCGCGGCCACGCAGGTCGGCGGGACCTGGAGCGCGCCGGACAAGGATGGCAATTCGCGCTACGACGGGGGCAAGTGGATCGAGGTCTTCTACAGCCGTCCGCTTCTCCGGGGTCGCAACGACGTCTTTGGCAAGGGCGCGGACTACGGCAAGAAGGTGAACGCCGGCGCCCCCGTCTGGCGCGCGGGCGCGAATCAGACGACGAAGCTGAAGACCGAGGTCCCGATCGAGATCGGCGGCAAGCGCCTCGCCCCGGGCGAGTACGACGTGTTCGTGGACCTGAAGGAGAACGGCTGGACGCTGATCCTCTCGACGCAGCCAACCCAGGAGAAATACGACCCGGCCGAAAAGACGAAGATCTGGGGCTCGTACGGCTATGACCCGAAGTTCGACGTGGTCCGGGTGCCGATGACCATGATGAAGCCGGCCGTCAACGTCGACCAGTTCACGATCGCCTTCGTGGACATGACCGACAAGGGCGGCAAGCTCGGGATGGCGTGGGACGGCCAGGCCGCCGTGGTTCCCTTCACGGTCGTGCAGTAGGGCGGTAAAGCAGGAGAGACGACTCCGGCCGCACGGCCGGCTCGGGACTCGACAACGCGGCCGGCTCCGTCGGCCGCGTTCGTTTTTTCCTAGGATCGCGCCAGCCGGAATCGCGTGATCGCATCCTCCGGCCTGCCGCCGGTTATGCTCCTTCGCCGATGGCTTTCGACTTCTCCCCCGCCGCGCTCGACCGCGAGTTTCCCGTCCGAAAAAACCTCGTCTATTTCAACCACGCGGCGGTCGCGCCGCTTCCGCGCCGGGTCGCCGCCGCGATCGACGCTCACACGGAGAACGTCCGCGACCGCGGCGCGGCCGACTGGCGCGCCTGGTACGCGGGAATCGAGGCGGCGCGAGAGAAGGCGGCGCACCTCCTCGGCGCGGAGCGCTCCGCCATCTCGTTTCTTCCCTCGACTTCCTGGGGGCTGAACCTCGTGGCCCAGGCCTTCCCGTGGGCTCCCGGGGACAACGTCGTCGGGGACGACATGGAGTTTCCGTCCAACGTCTATCCCTGGATGCTCCTCGAGAAGCGCGGCGTCGAGCATCGCCGGGTGCGGAGCCGCGACGGCCGCGTCAGCGCGGACGCCATCGCCCGCGCGCTGGACGCTCGGACCCGCGTCGTCGCCGTGTCCTGGGTCGCGTTTCACAACGGGTTCGTCTATCCGCTCGAGGAAATCGGCGCCCTGTGCCGCGAGCGCGGAATCCTCCTCGTCGTGGACGCGATCCAGGGCCTCGGCGCCCTGCCGATCGATCTCGCGCGCACACCGGTTGACGTGCTCATTGCCGACGGACACAAATGGCTTCTCGGAGCGGAGGCCTGCTCGATCTTTTTCGTCTCGGAAAACGCGCGCGAGCGGCTGCCGCCCCCCTTCGGAGGCTGGTGGAACGTGCGCAGCGAGAAGACCTACTTCGACTACAGCCTCGACTTCTTTCCGGGAGGCCGCCGCTACGAACCGGGCGCGCTCCCGACAGGTCAGATCCTCGCGCTCGCGGCCGCCATCGATCTGCTGGAGGAGATGGGGATCGAGACCATCCGGGCGCGGATTCTGGAAACCAACGCGCTCCTCGCCCGGGGCCTGGCCGCGCGCGGCTGGTCGATCTCCTCCCCGGAGCCGCTCGCATCCGGCATCCTCGCGGCAGTTCCCCCGCAAGAGGATGCCCGAAAGGCGGCGAGGCGGCTCGAGCAGGCCGGAATCATCGTCTCCCCGCGAGAGGGCGCCGTCCGGTTCTCTCCGCATGCGTACAACGACGCCGCGGAGGTCGATCGGATCCTTTCGGCGATCTAAGACGTAGACGGCGCTGCGCTCCGCTAGCCTTCGGGTCCGCCCGGGCGGCCCGATCACGCCAATCGGGGTCAGGCCGGGGTCAGGTCCCGGTCCGGGTCCGTAGGGGCGGTCCTTGCGGCCGCCCGGGCGGGGACAAGCCCCGCCCTACGGCCCGATCACGCCATCGAGACGGGACAGGACCTTAGAACGCCGACGTGTCGGCGACGCTCGCGAGGCGTCCCTGCGGGTTCGTGTACGTCCGCTGGAGGCCCGTCTGGGTGTCCGTCACCGTGATCGTGTACCCGACGTCGGAGAGAGCGCCGTAGAAGACCCAGAACCTCGCGTTCAGGGACCGCCCGTCGACGACCTTGATGTTCAGCTCGAGGTTTCCGGAGGAAAAGAACCAGAAGGACCCCGTGTCCGAGGAGAGCGGCGCCGATTGGCCCACGCCCGTCTGCCCGATGTTCGTCGCGACCCACTCCACCTGGACGCGGAATCGGTTTGCGTTCAAGCACAGAGTCGTCGCATCCGCGACGCAGGGCGCGGTGACGTCCGCCCGCGACGCGGGGGCGGGCCCGCCGAAGGCGGCCGCGGAAGCCGCCGCGGCGCCGGACGCGAAGCCCACGAACGCAGACGTGTCCGCGACGCTCGCCAGCTGTCCCTGGGCGTTGTCGTAGGTCTTCTTCAGTCCGGTCAAGGTGTCGGTCACCGTGATCGTGTACGAGACGTCCGACATGGCGCCGTAGAACACCCAGAAGCTGCCGTTGAAGGGGCGTCCGTCGACGACTTTCAATACGAGCTCCACGTTCCCGCTCGTAAAGAACCAGAACGCGCCCGTATCGGAGGTCAGCGGAATCGCCATCCCGACGCCGCTCGTGCCGATGTTCAAGGCGCGCCATGTGACTTCCGCCTTGAACCGATTCTCGTTCAGACAGAGAGTCGATGGACCCGAGGTGCAGCCACCCGTGCCTCCGGCAAAAGCGATCTGGAACACGCTGTCGCCCAGGGTGCCCGCGTAAACCGTCGAGGGAGACCGGGGATCGACGACGATCGTGTTGACGACTTCCGACAGTCCTTCGTTGACGCCGGTCCAGGTGTGCCCGCCTCTCGCGAGGCGAAAGACGCCCGAAGGCGTTCCCGCGTACACGATCGCCCCCGTCGGGTCGGTGGCCAGGGCAGTCACCGCGAGGCCTTCGATGGCTCCGTTCGCCGGCGACCAGGTTGCGCCCGCGTCCAGGCTCCGATACACACCAAATCCCGAGGGCGTCCCCGTCGAGACCGCCGAAAAGGTTCCGGCGTACAGCGTCGAAGGCGTCACGGGATCCACGACGAGAGAAAGGACTCCGATGTTGGCGAGCCCGGCGCTCGAAGAGGTCCACGTGCGGCCGCCATCGGCGGTTCGGAAGACGCCGCCCGGGGTTCCGGCATAGACCGCGCTCGGGTTGCTGGGAACGACGGCGAGGGCCTGGACGCTCGAGCTCGTCAGACCGGTGCTCGCGGAGGTCCAGGACAGACCGCCATCCGTGCTCCGAAAGGCGCCCGTGTCCGTCCCGGCGTAGACGGTGCCGGATCCGCCGGCGGCGAACGAGAACACCGTGTTGGTCGAAAGGCCCGCATTCGCGGCGGTCCAGGTCGCGCCGCCATCCCGGCTGCGGAAGACTCCGGCGCCCGATACGCCGACGTACAGGGTCGAGGGGAAGGTCGAGTCGATCGCGAGCGCCTGCACCGTGCGATCCGGAAGGCCGCTCGACGCCGGAGTCCAGGTCCCGCCTCCATTCGAAGTCTTGAAGACGCCGCCGCCCCCGCTCCCGGGACGCCCGACGCCCGCGTACAGAGTCGTCGGGGACGCCGCGTCGATGGCGAGACCATTGACGGTAAAGGTCGAGAAGGCGGAGACCTCCTGCCTCCAGTTCTTCCCTTCGTCAGGGCTTCGGAAGAAGCCCGCCGTCGTCCCCACGTAGATGTTGGGCCCGAAGGGATCGAGAGCAACCGCATTCGCGGTCGCCGGGCTCCCGGCGATCGGTTTCCAGCTACTCCCTCCGTCCGTCGTCACGAAAAGGCCGGCGCCGAGAGTTCCGACGAACGCCGTCGAGGGCTGGCTCTGACGGACGGCCATCGACAGCACGGTGACGTCGCCGAGCCCGCTGTTCGTGGGACCCCAGGTCACTCCCCCGTCCGCGCTCTTGAAGACCCCGGAGGTCTGGAAGACGCCGTCCGTGCCCGCGTAGACCGTCGAGGGCGTCGCGGGATCCACCGTAACGACGCGCAGACTGGCCGACAGCGATGACGCCCAGGTCATCGCGGCATCGGTCGACTTGAAGAGGCCTGTGGCCGTACCGGCGTAGATCGTCGCCGGCCGGAAGGGATCGACCGCGAGTGCCCGCACTTCGGGGTTCGTGAGGCCGCTGCTCGAAGAGATCCACGTCGAGCCGGCATCCGTCGAGCGGAAGACTCCGCCCGCCGCCGTGCCCGCATACAGGACCCGCCCGTTCGAAGGATCGACCGCGAGCGAGCGAACGGCGACCTTTCCGATGCCGCTCCGCGCGGCACTCCAGAAGTTCCCACCGTTGACGCTCTTGAACACTCCGGCGTTCGTGCCCGCGTAAAGGGTCCCGCCGGCGGAAGGATCGATCGCGATCGCGAAGACGATGAACCCGGTGAGCCCGTTGTTGACTGCGCCCCAGCTGACTCCGCCGTCCAGGCTCTTGAAGATGCCGCCGTCCGTGCCGGCGTAGAGCACTCCCGGGGAACCCGCATCCACGGCCAGGACGCGTACGTTGCCGCCGGGTCCGAAGGGGCCGATGCTCGTCCACTGATTGACGCCCGCAGAGCTCACTGCTGCGGCGAGTGCCGCGCATGCCACCAGCAGCCCGATCCGAAGGCCGCCGGGAAAATTTCTCTCTCGCGCCATCGTGTCTCCTTTGATTCGCCGTAAGACGAAAGCGAATCGATCCGTCGACGATCCCCGAGACCCGTTCTGAGGCCCTCGAGCGAGATTCGCGCAGAGACAATGAAGGAGGACTGCAAGGAACACGCCCGGCTCCGAGAACGGCCCGAAGAACAGCGTCCCGAGCCACTTATGCGTTGATCGAGCCGGGAAGGGAGGCGACAATAGGTTCACGGAGGTCGCGAGGATGGGGAGCGGAGAGGGAGGCGAGGATCGCGTTCCCGGGGGCGAAGAGGCCGCGCTCTTGCCGCGCCGGTTCGACGGCTACCTGCGCACCTCCCTCCTGGGAACGGATGCCCTCGGAACCGTTTTTCGCGCGCTCTGTCTGACCGAAGGCTCCGCCGGCTTCGTGCGGCTCCGGATCTTCAATGCGCCGGAGCTGACGGCCGAAGAAGTCGCGGAGGCCTTTCGCGAGCAGAAGTCCGCACCGGCCCCTCCGGAGAGCCCGGCGATCGTCCAGCGGTCCACCCTCGACGTCCACGACGGCGTGCCCTACCTGGCGTGGAACGAGGCGCACGGAAGCTCGCTCGATAACGTTCTCTCGGCGCTCTCGTCCGCGGGACGCGCGCTGCCTTTCGAGCATGCGCTCTACATCGCCGACCGGCTGTGCGTCGCCCTGGAGCACGCGGCGCGCGCCGGGCGAGCGACCGCGCGGCACGGGTTGGTGTGGCCCGGCTTCGTAACGATCGGCCGCGACGGCGGTGTTCGGCTCGGCGGCTTCGGCTTGGCGCCTGCCGTCCTGCCGCAGCTGTCGCGGCCGCGTCTGTCCCGGGAGATCGCCCCGTACGTCGCCCCGGAGGCGCGCGAGGGCGAGTTGGGCGAGACCGTCGCCGACGTCTACTCTCTCGGCGCGGTGCTCTTTGAAATGCTCACGGGAGCGCGGCCCCCCGCGCGCTCGGCGGCGGAAAGCCTTCCGGAAGAGAAGTCGCTTCCGCGAGGCGCTCGCGACATGCTTCGGAATGCGCTCGGTCCGTCACACATTCGCACGGCGTCGGCCGGCTTCTTCCGGCGCGAGATCGGGCAGGTGCTGGTCGCAAACACGCTTTCGCCTTCGAGCCGTGAGCTGGGACAGTTCGTCGCCGATCTTCTCGGGACCGCTCCGAGCGCCTCGATCGACGGCGCTCCGGTCCCGGTCGTGGTGTCGCAGCGGGAAGAGGATGAGTGGGAGCAGGCGCTCTCCCGGCTCGAGCCTTCCGGAGAGGGACTGCCGCTGCCGCTGGCGCGGTCCGGACCGAAGGCGCGCGTTCCGTTGCCGCCGGCCTCGCCGGGCAAACGCCCGCCCCGCCGGCCCCCCAAGACCGA
>DATNMZ010000106.1:0-2154 GCA_035602095.1 Thermoanaerobaculia bacterium | reverse complement strand
GCGGCGGCGGCGCCCGAGAAGGTCTTCGAATCGACCTGGAAAGCCCTGGCGGAGATTCTGGCGCCGTGACGGCCGTCGCCCTCCTCGACCGACTCGCCCGCCGCGCCGGTTCCTTCCCGGGCTCGTTGCTGCTTTCCGGCTCCTCGGAAGACCGCCTCGACGCGGAGGCGCGGCGGCTCGCCGCCCTTCTGCTCTGCCCGGAGGATCACCAGGACTCCGCGTGCGACTCCTGCCGCCGCGTCGCGAAGGCAACGCACCCGGACCTCTTCCTCGTCGAGCCCGACGGGGTTCAGATCAAGGTCGACCGCGTCCGGGAGGCGCTCGCGTTCGCGGCGGGAAAACCGTACGAAAGCGCGCGCCGCGTCGCTCTCGTGCTGCGGGCGGAGCAGCTCGGGGTCGAAGGAGGCAACGCGCTCTTAAAATCCCTCGAGGAGCCCGGGACCCACCTCCATTGGATCCTGACCACGGCGCGGCCGGAAGCGCTCCTGCCGACGATCCGTTCCCGCTGCGTGGCGGCCATGGTCCCGGCGCTCGCTCCGGACGAGGCCGCGGCGATCTGGAAGGAGCGAGGCTCTTCGGACGAAGACGCGGCGGATCTTGCCCTGTTCGCAAGGGAGGGGGAGGAAGAGCCGCAGCAAAAGCTGGCGGAGTTTCGCGAGCTCCGCGAGCGCACGGTCCTCGCCCTCGAAGCGGGCCTCGCGGGGAACCGGACGGCGCCGCTGCTCTTGCTCGCCGAGGAGCTCGCGGCGGTGGAGCCGCCGCTGCCCGCCCTTCTCGCGCAGCTGCTCGCGGACGCCGGTGTCGCGGCCGCGACGTCCGTAGAACGGATCCGCCACCGGGCCGTGGCCGGGGCGATCGGGGAGATCGCGCGCCGCCGGCCGCCCGAGGCGTTCATCCGGGCCGCTCTTTCCGCCGCGGATGCCCCGCCCGATAACCGGAGGGGCAACCGGCGCCTGCACTTCGAGGCCCTCCTCCTCGAGCTGCTGCTCGCCTGAGCAAGAAAAAAGGGCAACGCGAACGTTGCCCTCGTTGGAAAGCCGGTAGTGCCTATCCGCTGTCAGCGGCTGAGGGACACCTTCACGCTCTCCGTCTTCCCCGCGTCCACCTGCACGTCGGCCGTTCGATCGCGATAGCCCGGGCGCGACACCGTCACCGTGTGCTTGCCGGGCGAAACGACGATCCCGCGCTCCATCGAGGCGAGCTCGTCGGCGGACCCCACGAACCGGTCGTCGAGATACACGGCGGCGTCCGAAGGCTCGGCGGTGATCCGGAGCCGGCTGCGGTCCCGGCCATCGGGGCGCGTGGAAATGGAGGCGTCCGGCCGCCGGGTGCCGCGCCGCCAGGTATCCTCCGACCGCCGCGCGGGCGCCCGGTCGGCGTCGTCGCGTTCGTCGCGGTCTCGATAACGGGCGGGGCGCCGGTCGTCCGAATCGAAGTCTTCGTCGGCATCCTCATCCTGCCGGCCGTAGGGCCGGGCGATGTCGCGGTCGCTCCTCTTTCCGTAGAAGCGCGGCACGTCGCCCTCGATCTTCGGCGGGTCGGACTCGGATCGGGCTCCGGGAGGCGCCTTGCGGAGCTTGTCATCGATCTTCAGCTCCGTTCCGCGGCGTGCGTCGACCTCCACGACCTTGGGCTCGTACCCGCTCAGGCGAAACTCGAGCCGATAGTGGCCCGGCCGCAGATAGAGCTTGTCCGGCCAGCCGTCGAAGTCGTCGGCCGTTCCGATGTATTTGCCGTCGAGATAGACGCGGGCCTCGTCCGGAGACACGTCCGTCTTCACCGACGCCCAGTTGGCCGCGATATAGCCGTTGGGCCCCCGGTAGTAGCCGTAGTAGCCGTAATACGCCGGCCAGCCGTACCAGCCCCAGCGATAGCCCCAGGAGGGACCTCCGTAAAATCCGTAATACGGCCGGAATCCGGAGCGGAACCCGCCGCCGTGGAAGCCTCCGCGCCCCGAGGCCCGCGGAGCGGCTACGGCGGAAGCGGCCGGCAACGCGAGCGCCACGATCGCGGCGAGCAAGAGCATTTTCTTTTTCATTTCACTTCTCTCCCGGGACCAGAACAAAGCAAGCGAGGGGCCACTTCCGGGTCGGCCGCCGGCAGCCCGAAAAGCCCTGAGAAAGGCGGATTTGCGGCAACGCTCGCAAACGACCC
>DATNMZ010000105.1:0-9509 GCA_035602095.1 Thermoanaerobaculia bacterium | reverse complement strand
AGGGAATCGTCGTCATCCCGGACATCCTAGCAAACGCGGGCGGCGTGACGGTGTCGTACTTCGAGTGGGTCCAGAACCTCTACTCCTTCTTCTGGGACGCCGAAATGGTCCGCACGCACCTGCAGCGGACGATCCGGCGCGCCTACCAGGACGTCGAAACCGCGGCGCAGCGTCACGACACGGACCTGCGGACGGGGGCGCTCGTGGTCGCGGTCGGCCGTGTGGAAGAGGCCACTCGCATAAGGGGGATTTTTCCTTGAAGAAACAATCGGGTGATCGGGTGATCGGGTGATCGGCGATCGGAAGAAAGGAGCCCCGGTGCTGAGAACGTCCAGACGAATGCTTATCTCACTTGCGGCGGCGGCGGTGTTCTGTGCCGTTCCGGGCTTCGCGTTCGACGGCGGCGCGCCCGGCAGGGATCCCTCGCAGCCGGTGGACGAGGAGTACACGAAGAAAATCCGGGAGTACACGACGGAGCCCTTCTTCCTCTCTCCCCTCGTCGACTTCTTGCCCGCCTCGAGCACGGTGCCGACGCCGAAAGCCGTTCTGGGCGACGTCGCCGGCGCGCCCGGCAAGCTGCCCTACTCCGCGGACGTGCACCGCTACATGCGAATGCTCGAGAAGGCGAGCCCCCGCGTCCGCGTCCGCTCGATTGGAAAGAGCGAGGAGGGCCGCGAGATGATCGCCGTCCTCATCGCCTCGGAAGCGCTTCTCGCCGGCATGGAGGAGAACCGGGAGCGCCTCGCCCGGCTCGCCGACCCGCGCTCGGTCCGGATGGACGACGCAGAGGCCGAGAGGCTCGTCGCCTCTTCCGTTCCGGTCTACTACATCACCGGCACGATTCACTCCCCGGAAACGGGGGCGCCGACGGCGCTCATGGAGCTCGCGTACCGCCTCGCCGTCGACGAGAGCCCCTACGTCCGCGACATCCGCGAGCACGTCTTGACGGTCATCACTCCCGTCGTCGAGGTCGACGGCCGCGACCGGCAGGTGGACATCTACAACTGGCACCTCGCGCACCCCGGTCAGAACTGGCCGCCGCTCGTCTACTGGGGCAAGTACGTCGAGCACGACAACAACCGGGACGCCATGGCGCTGACGCTCCAGTTGACCCGAAACGTCTTGAACGAATTCCTCTACCAGAAAGCCACGGTTCTCCACGACCTCCACGAGTCCGTGCCCTACCTGTACGACAACACCGTGGGAGACGGCCCCTACAACGCCTGGCTCGATCCGATCCTGACCAACGAGTGGCAGATGCTCGGCTGGCACAACGTGCAGGAAATGACGCGGCTGGGAATGCCGGGCGTCTTTACCCACGGCACCTTCGACACATGGACGCCCGGGTACCTGATGTTCATCGCCGCGACGCACAACGGGATCAGCCGCCTCTACGAAACCTTCGGCAACGCCGGTGCGGACACCGTCGAGCGGACTCTGCAGCCGGAGCAATACTCGCGCAACTGGTACCGTCAGAATCCGCCGCTGCCGCGCGCGAAGTGGTCGCAGCGCAACAACAACAACTACCAGCAGACGGGGCTGCTCGTATCGTTGCATTACTTCGCCGCGAACAGCCGCGAGTTCCTGCTCAACTTCTACCGCAAGGCGAAGCGGTCGATCGAGAAGCCGTCCGCCGAAGGTCCGGCGGCCTATGTTTTCCCGGCGAGCGACCCTCGTCCGGGCGCGCAGGCGGAGCTCCTCCGGCTCCTGCGGCTCCAGGGGTGCGAGATCTCGCGGGCGACGGCTCCGTTTTCCGCCATGGTCGACGTGCTGAAGAAGCCCAAGAAGGAGGAGGACGACGAGAAAGCCGCCGACAAGCCGAAGCCGGGCGAGAAGAAGGACCGGGAATCGCCGCGCGCGGAGGCGGAAGGCGCCGACTTGTCTCCCGACGCCGCGGCGCGGGAAAAAGACAGCGCCGCGGCCGCCGCCGCGCCGTTGAGCGGGCCCGTCCCCGCGCCCTCGAAGAAGCCGAAGTGGATCCGCGAGAAGCGCGAGTTCCCCGCGGGCAGCTACGTCGTTCGGATGGATCAACCCTACAGCCGCATCGCGGACATGCTTCTCGACTACCAGTACTGGAGTCCGAGCGACCCGCAGAAGAGTCCGTACGACGACACCGGCTGGACGTTCGGGGAGCTGTTCGGAGTTCAGGTCCGCCGCGTCGCGGATCCGACGATATTGAAGGCGCCGATGGTCCCCGTCGCGGGCGCCGTCGTGGCCCCCGGAGGGCTCGAGGGGTCCGGTCCGGTCGTCGCGATCGCTCACAACGGAGAGGGAGCGCTCGCGACGCTGCGGTTCCGCTTTCCGAAGGCGGATTTCCGGGCATCGGAGGAATCCTTCGAAGCCTCCGGCCGCCGGTTCCCGAGAGGCTCCTTTCTCGTGCGCGGCATTCCGTCCGGCGAGCTCTCGCGAGCGCTCTCCGAGCTCGGGCTGCCCGGATTGGCTCTCCCGTCCTCACCGGACGTCCGCACGCACCCGCTCCGGGCGCCCCGGATCGCGATCCTCCACTCCTGGCTTTCGACGCGAAACGAGGGGTGGTGGCGCCTGGCCTTCGACGTTCTCGGCATTCCCTACGAGTCGATCAGCACGCAGACGGCCGCGGCGACTCCGAACCTGCGCGGCCGCTGGGACGTGATCGTTTTCCCGCCGGTCGGGCGCTCTCCGCAGGCCACCGTCGTGGGGATGCCGCTCTGGGGGAATCCTCTCCCCTGGAAGAAGACGCCTTCGACGCCGAACCTGGGCACGACCGGCCAGACCGACGACATGCGGCCGGGCCTCGGGTTTGCCGGCCTCGAGAACCTGCGAACGTTCGCGCGCCAGGGCGGTCTCGTCATCACGGCGATGGACACGGCGGAGCTGGCCGTCGGCTTCGGACTGGCGCCGGGTGTCGCCGTCGCGCGGCCGGACCATCTGAAGCTGACCGGCAGCGTCGTGCGCTCCCGGCTCGTGGATCCCTCGAGCCCGATCGCCTACGGCTATGCCGAGGCGCCGGCGATCTACTCCTTCGACGGGCCGATCTTCAACTTGAGCAATCTCGCGGGAGGCAGGATGGAGCGGCGCCGGACGCCCGACCAGCCGGAGCGGCCGACGGGCCGCGGCAATGCGGACGACCCCGACCGGCCGACCGGGCGCGCGTTCGCGGAGGCGCCCGACGAGCCGGAGGCCGAACTGTGGGAGGCGCTTCCCTTGACCGATGAGCAGAAGCGAAACGGGATCTTCGTCATCCCGCCGCAGGCGCGCCCGCGCGTCATCCTGCGCTACGCGGACACGAAGGACCTCCTCGTCTCCGGGCTTCTCGAGAGCGGCAAAGAGATCGCACAGCACGCGGCCGTCGTCGATGTTCCGGTGGAGCGAGGCCACGTCGTTCTCTTCTCGAACAACCCGGTCTGGCGCGGCGAGACGATCGGCAGCTACGCCCTGGTCTGGAACGCGATCCTGAGCTGGGATTCGTTGAACGCGGGGAGAAGCTCGGAACGGTAATCAAAGGCGAATCAAAATCGCCCGCACCGGCGCGGCGTCGAGATCGGTCAGCCGCATCGGGAGCGCGATGAGCTGGTAGTCCCCGGGAGGGACGGCCGAGAGGTCCAGGTTCTCGAGGAGCAGCACACCGCGGGCTAAAAGCGTTCGGTGGACGGGCAGGTCTTCGGCGTCCTCCGGGTCCACCGAAGCGGCGTCCGTCCCGACGAGAAGAGCCCCGCGCTCCGCCAGCCGCACGGCGGCGAGCGGGGCGAGAAACACGCGGCCGCCGGTGCGAAACAGGATCCGGGAGATGCCGAGCGCGCGGCGGGGCAGGGCGTCGGGCCCGACCTCTCCGCGGCCGGGAAGCTCGACGACCCGAGCCCGGCCGAGGAATCGTTCCAGGGGAAGCGCGCCCGCGGTGGCGCCCCCGGCGACGACGTGCGATGGAGCGTCGGCGTGAGTGCCGAGGTGCGCGCTCATCGTGAAGCAGCTCGACTCGAAATGCGATCCGTCGCCGAGCGTCGCCGTCGGCCGCCAGCTGAAAGGGACGTCGCCCGGCCAGGCCGTCGTTCGTTCGTTCAGCGGGCGCGAGATGTCGAAGAGCTTCAGCGCATGCGCCGGAGCGTCTTCGTCGGGGCGTCCCGCTCGGCGACGTGCGGGTCGTACCCGCGGTGCCGCGGGTTTGGCGGGACGTCGCGGTACTCGGCGTCGCATCGGTAGCAGATCGTAACCGGGCGGATGCGCGCCGCCACGATCCAATCGACGACCACCGTCGCGAGGAGGACCGGCGTGAACCAGATCCACCCGAATCTCCAGCCGACGAAGAGCGCCGCCAGAAGGGACGCGGCGAGAAACAGGCAGCCGAGCCGCTGGTCGAAGTCCTTCTGAAGAAAAAAGGCGCTCCGCCCGCAGAACGCGCAGCGCACGACCCCTTCCGGCCCCGCCGTCCCCTCGAAGGAAACGGAATACGCCGCCCCGCAGCTCGCGCAGGGGAAGTCCCCGGATTCTGTGCCGGTGAACTCTCGCGCGGTGAGGCAGTCCGGGCAGTAGCGAAGGGCGCGCACGTCCTACGCCGGAAAGCCCGTGGCGACGGTCAGGTAGGACGAGAGCAGCTCGCCGATCAGCACGAAAACCAGGGCCACGTAGAGCAAGCCCGTAGCCGCCTGGTTGGACCTCATGTGCGCCGTCTTCCAGATGAACCAGGAGAGGGCGAGCGGCCCGACGATCCCCCACGTCACCCGAAACAGAAAAAACAGCGCCTCGTGCTCGAGAGACAGGAGAGCCTCGAGCCCCGCGCCGGCATGAAGAGCCACCGCGGCGCCGAGGAGAGCCGCGCGGGCGACGGCGAGAATGGCGAAGAGAAGAGCGCCGCGGGCGAGCAGCCGGAACGGCAGCGACCGCGATACGAGATACCAGTGGCCGAGGTTCATCACGAGAAGGACCGCGCCGAAGAAGAGTCCCCCGAGGGCCGCCCCCGCGAGGACCCAGCCCTCGCCCGCGCCCTTCGACGCGGCGGCAGCGGCGGCGGCTCGCGCGAGCGCGAAGGCGGCGGCCCCGGCTCCACCCGCGAGAAGCGGGCGGGCAGGGCCCGGCCAACCGGCATGGGCCGCCAGGGCGTACTCGGCCAGGCACGCGGCCGAGACCCACTCGAGCGCCGCCGGCGCGCCGGCGGGCCGGACGAGCGCCGCCAGAGCCGCGAACAGGAACGCGAACGCGGCGTGAAGCGAGAAGAAGCCCTTCCCGAGTGCCCGCACGGGAAAAAAGAGGAGCAGAAATGCCCCTCCCCACGCTGCCTCGAGACAGAAGAGTCCCAGTCCGCCGAGAGCCATGAGCGCGCGATCTTAGATCAGTTGACGCGCCGAGTCAGGGCCGGCCGGTCTCGCCGTTCTTCCTTCTCCCGGCGCCGGCTTCCCGATTCGCGGATGTGCCCCGCGCGGCGTCCACCGCAACGATCTCGTCGGCGATCCGGGGCACGTGCGCGAGAAGGCCATGGTCGCCTCCGGGAATGGCGACGAACTTCGAGCCGGGAGGGAGCGTTCCCGACCGCTCCCAGGCGCTCCAGACTTCCCGGACCGCCTCGAAGGGAACACTCTCGTCGTCCGTCCCGATGAGCGCCGCCGTCGGAACCCGGGGCGGCTCATTCTCCAGCTCGAGCCGCGCCATCTGTTCGAAGAAGCGCCGGTGGATGGGCAGCTCCCGGCCCTGGCCGAAGTGGAAGAACGAGAGGGGGTCGCCCGGTGAGAGCTTCTCGACCCACCGCGCACCGAAGCCCAGGGCGGGAGCGATCAAGACGAGGGCGGGCACCGGCGCGCTCCGCGCGAGCTCGAGCGCGACCAGGGCGCCGAGCGAGCTGCCTACGACGACCGCCGGCATGTGCTTCTTCGCTTCCCAGAAGGAGATGCGCGCCATGGCCCGGAAATCGAGTTTCTGAAATGACGGAATGTTCAAGTCCGGCGCGACGACGCGCATGCCGCGCGGCTCGAGGAGCTCCCGCAGCGCCGCGATCTTGCGTCCGGCCGGCGACGAGGCGAAGCCGTGCAGGTAGAGAACGTTCTTCAGAGCGACTCCCCGGGCCGAGAGTACAACGGCATTCGTGCCGGGAGCGGGCCGGAACGCTTCTTGCTCATTTCGGACGCGGGGACACTGTCGTCCCGACGTTGAAAACCAGGAGGACCAGGATGGAGCAGGAGGCACAGGAAAGAGCGAGACGGACGTCCCGGCGGCGGGCAGCCGGGACGAAGGCAAAGACATTCGCACCGGCAGGCGAGGAGCGGAGGAAGCAGCCTCGGGACGACGACGAGGGCCTCGTCGCGCGAATGATCCGCGTCGCGACCGGGCGAGCCGAGGAAACGGAGACGGATGCGCCCGATCCGATCGAAATGCTCAAGCAGGACCACGAGAGGGTTCGCTCGCTCTTTAAGCAATACGAGGACTCCGACGGGGGAGCCCGGAGGAAGAAGGAGATCGTCGATCAGATCTCGACGGAGCTCGAGATCCACGCGCAGATCGAAGAGAAGATCTTCTATCAGGCCTTTCGAGAAGTGTCCGAGAAAGAGCCGAAGAAGCTCGTTCGGGAGTCATTCGAAGAGCACAAGATCGTGAAGACGCTCTTGGCGGAGCTTGCGGGAATGAAGCCGAAGGACGAGCAGTTCGACGCCAAGGTCACGGTCTTGAAGGAGGCCGTCGAGCACCATGCCGAGGAGGAGGAGGACGAGCTCTTCCCCGCGGCGAAGAAGCTGTTTCCCGACCGGCGTCTGCGGGAGCTCGGCGCGGAGATGCTCGACAGGAAGGAAGACCTCCAGGAAAAGCTGGGCGCGGCTTAGAACCGGGCCCGGGAGGAGGCCGTGCTCTCGTTGGGCCTCCTCCCGGCCAGCCTTCTGTCGTATCGTGGGCGCGCTTTGCGTCTCCGGTTGAGCCCGGGAGGACCGCCGATGACTTTTCCGCGCCCGTTTCGCGCCCTCGCATTCGGCTTTCTCGCCGCGTCGGCTCTCTTCGCCGCGGATCGAGCGCCGGTCCGCCTCGAGGTGGACGCCCGGGAGGCGACGCGCAAGATCTTCCACGCCAGGCTCACGATCCCGGTCGAGCCCGGACCTCTGACGCTGCTCTCGCCCAAGTGGCTGCCCGGCGAGCACGGCCCCACGGGGCCCATCGCCGATGTGGCCGGCCTCCGCATCCGTGCCGGCGGCCAGGCGATCCCGTGGACCCGGGATTCCGTCGACATGTACGCCTTCCGCTGCGACGTCCCGCCCGGAACGTCCGAGATCGAGGTCCTTCTCGATTACCTCTCGCCGGCCGCCGCCGGCGGATTCTCCTCGGGCGCCTCGGCCACGGCGAACCTCGCCGTGTTGAACTGGAACCCGCTGCTGCTCTACCCGAAGGGGGCGGATCCGGACACGCTCCAATACGCGGCATCGCTCCGGCTCCCGCCGGGCTGGTCGCACGCGACGGCCCTGGTACCGGAGAGCACCGGCGCATCCGGAGACTCCGTTCGCTTTCTCCCCGTGTCCCTGACGACGCTCGTCGACTCGCCCGTGCTCGCCGGCGCGCATTTTCGCGTCGTCACGCTCTCGACCGACGCTCCCGCGCACCGAATCGACATCGCCGCAGACAGCGAGGCGGCGCTCGCCATGGACGCGCGCACGCAGTCGGCCTACCGGAACCTCGTCGCGGAGACGGGAGCGCTCTTCGGCGCGCGGCACTATCGCCACTACGACTTTCTGCTCACGCTCTCCGACACGGTCGCGCACTTCGGCCTCGAGCACCACGAGTCGAGCGATGACCGCGTCGCGGAGCGCTCTCTCATTGACGAGGAGAAGCGCAAGGCGAACCTCGCGGACCTGCTGTCCCACGAGATGGTTCATTCCTGGAACGGAAAGTACCGGCGGCCGGCGGGGTTGATGCCGGGGCACTTCGACGAACCGATGCGGGGAGACCTCCTCTGGGTCTACGAAGGGTTGACGCAATACCTGGGCGTCGTGCTCGCCGCGCGGAGCGCCAATATCACTCCGGAGCAGTATCGGGATCTGCTCGCGCTGACCGCCGCCGACATGGAGGCGCAGAAAGGCCGCACGTGGAGGACGCTCGCGGACACGGCCGTCACGGCGCAGGTTCTCTACGAAGCGCGGCCCGACTGGGGATCGTGGCGCCGCGGAGTCGATTTCTACCCCGAGAGCAACCTGCTCTGGCTCGAAGCGGACACCCTGATCCGCCGCGAGACCCGCGGTAGCAAGAGTCTCGACGACTTCTGCCGCCTCTTCTTCGGGGGCAAGAGCGGCCCCCCGGCCGTCGTGCCCTACACCGAGGACGACGTCTACGCGGCGCTCCACAGGATCGCCCCCCATGACTGGAAGCGCTTCTGGACGGAGCGGCTGCAATCCCTGGCCCCGGGCGCGCCCGTCGGAGGGATCGTCGCGGCCGGATGGAAGCTCGGCTGGGCGGACACGCCGTCGGAAATGCAGAAGGCCCGGGAGGAAGCCGGGAAGGTCACGGACGTCCGGTTCTCGATCGGGATTTTCGTCGCGGAGGACGGATCCATTCCCGACGTGGTCCCGGATTCCCCGGCGGCGCGCGCGGGCATCGGCCCGGGGATGCGGCTCGCGGCGGTCAACGGCCGGCGCTGGTCGCGGGACATCCTGCGGGAGGCCATCCGCGGGACCGGCGGGAAAGCCCTGGAGCTCCTGGTCGAGAACGGCGACTTCTATCGTTCGTACCGGCTCGAGTACTCCGGAGGGGAGCGCTACCCGCGACTCGAACGGGACCCGAATCGCCCGGACCTGCTCTCGCTGATCGTGCGTCCGCTGGCGCCTCCGCCGCCCGCGAAGTAGGCCCGGACTGAGGAGGCTCGGCGCGGGGCTCGAAGTCGCGGCGGCGGTCTTCGCGCTCGCGATCCTCGCCGTCGTTTTCTCGACTCTTCCGGCGCGAAGGGGGCGCCTCGCGGTGGCCGGGATTGCCCATCCCGTCTTTATCGAGACGGACAGCCGTGGGATTCCCACGATCCGCGCCGGGAGCTTCGAGGACGCGCTCTTCGGGCTCGGATGGGCGCACGCGCGCGACCGGCTCTGGCAGATGGAGCTCCAGCGCCGGATCGGCGCCGGGCGTCTGGCGGAGGCTCTCGGGGCGAAGCTTCTTCCGACGGATCGATTGCTGCGCACCGTCGGCTTCCGGCGCGCGGCGCAGGTGGCCGTCGCGGCGCTCTCCCCTGCCGGCCGCGCGAGCCTGGCGTCCTACCGGTCCGGGGTCAACGCATTTCTCGCCTCCTCGACCTCCCGCCCGATCGAGATGCGCGTTCTCCGTCTCGCCCCGCAACCCTTCGACGACGCGGACTGTCTCGTCTGGTCGAAGATGATGGCGTGGGACCTGTCGGGCAACGCCGCCGGCGAAATCCGGCGAGCGCGCCGCATCGCCGCCGTGGGGGCGGCGAGGGCCGCCGAGCTCTTCGTCCCCGCCCCGGACCACCCCACCATCCTCCGCGATGAGGAGTGGGAACAGGAATCGGAGCAGCGGATGCCCGCTCGAGCGGGCGGGCTCTCTCCGGCGGTCGAACGCCGGAGCGC
>DATNMZ010000104.1:0-2287 GCA_035602095.1 Thermoanaerobaculia bacterium | reverse complement strand
CACGGTCGATACGGGCGGGTTCTCGACCGCGGAGAGGCGCACGATCGCGGCGCGCGCGAAGGCCGCGAAGGTCGAAAAGCACGTGTTCGTGGATGGCCGGCGCGAAGTGTACGAGCGCTACGCCCTTCCGCTGCTCTTCGGCAACGTCCTCCGGGGCGGCGTGTACCCGCTCTCCGTCGCCGCCGAGCGGGCGGTGCAGGCGGAAACGGTTGCGGCCTACGCCCGTCGGGCCCGCGCATCCGTCGTCGTCCACGGTTCGACCGCCGCCGGAAACGACCAGTTTCGATTCGATGCGGCCCTGCGCGTGCTCGCTCCGGAGATCGAGGTGCGCGCTCCGATTCGCGACGGCGGGCTTTCGCGGGAGGAGGAGACGCGGGTCCTGGCGGCGGCCGGCCTGGCGATCCCCTCGAGGACGGCGCGTTACTCCGTGAACGAGGGTCTGTGGGGCACGACGATCGGAGGCGGCGAGACCCACGATCCGTGGGAGACGGTGCCCGAGGGGCTCTTCCCCGGCCGCCCCCGGGCGCGCGCCCCGCGGAAGCCCCGCTCGATCGTCGTCCGTTTCGCCGCCGGGCGGCCGGCCGCCCTCGACCGGAAACGGATCGACCCGCTGGCGCTCGTTGCGAAATTAAACGCCGTCGGGCGGACCTACGCCGCGGGCCGGGGGATTCACATCGGGGACACGATCCTCGGCGCCAAGGGGCGCATCGCGTTCGAGGCGCCGGCGGCGCTCGCGCTGATCGCGGCGCACGCGGAGCTCGAGAAGCTGGTCCTGACGAAGGAACAGCGACAGCTCAAGGCGGCGGTCGCGGAAACCTACGGGCGTCTTCTGCACGAGGGTCTCGCTTTCGACCCGGCGGCGGCGGACGCGGCGCGGTTTCTCGCGGCGTCGCAGTCGCGCGTCACGGGCGAGGCGCGGCTGCGCTTCACCCCCGGGCGGTTCGAGGTCTCCGGCGTCCGGAGCGCGTTCTCGCTGATGCGTCCGTCGCTCGTTCGCTATGGCGAGTCCAACAGCTACCTGTCGCCGGCCGAGGCCCAGGGCGTCGGCAAGACCCTCGCGCTGCCCGGACGCCTCTGGGCGCTCGCTGGAAAGGAGACGCCGTGAGCATCACGCTCGACAAGATCGCCTCCTCGACGGCGAGGCTCGGACTTCCGCGGGAGGTCGAGATCTCGCCGCACATCGAGGCGAAGGAGGGCAACGTCCTCGCCGTCCGGGCGCTGATGGAAAAGAGCGTCTACGACCGCCTCGAGCTCGTCTCCGGGCGGATGGCGAAAATCAACAAGGGCGACGTGATGGCGGGGACCCTGGGATTCCGGCGGGCTTTGAAAGGATTCGTGGGCGTCGTGCCCGAGTCGATCCACGTCGGGGACACGATCCACGTGTTGAACCTCGGCGGAGTGCTCGGCCTCTGCGTGGGGAAAAACCCGGAAGTCGGGAGCCCCCTCGAGGTCGAAGTCCTGGGCGCCGTGCTTCTCGACGGCAAGCCCGCCAACATCGCCCAGAACGCGATCCCGCCGAAAGATTCGCTCGGTCCCTGCCCGCCACTCGTCGTCGTCGCCGGCACGTGCATGAACTCCGGCAAGACGGCCGCGGCGTCCGAGATCGTGAAGCGTTTCGCGAGCGCGGGCCAGCGCGTCGCCGCGGCGAAGCTCTCCGGTGTCGCGTGCCTCAAGGACACGCTCGACATGGAAGACCATGGCGCTTTCGCGACGCTCTCGTTTCTCGACTGCGGCCTCCCGTCGACGGCCCACGTCCAGGATCTCGCGCCCTATGCGCGCGCGATCCTCTCCGACCTCGCGGGGAAAAACCCCGACGTCATCGTGGTGGAGCTGGGGGACGGGATCCTGGGCGATTATCGCGTCGCCACCTTCTTCGGCGATCCGGATCTCGTCTCCGCCACGAAGGCGGTCGTCATGTGCGCGAACGACCTCGTCGCCGCGTGGGGAGCGCAGAAGCTCATGGAGCAGTGGAACATTCCGATTACGATCGTCTCCGGCCCCGTCACGGACAACCAGACGGGCACGGAGTACATCCTTTCCCAACTGAAGCTGCCGGCCGCCAACGCGAAGACGGACGGCCGCGCGCTGTTTGGCGTCATCTACGAGGAGATCCACAAGTGACGATTCGCGCGGCGATCTTCGGGGCGAGCGGCTACGCGGGGGGCGAGCTCCTCCGGCTGCTGCTCGACCACCCGAAGGCCGAGCCCGTCGCGGTGATCTCCCGCTCCCAGGCCGGACTCCCGGTCTCGGCCGTGCACACGCATCTTTCCCGCCTGACGGACCTTCA
>DATNMZ010000103.1:0-2963 GCA_035602095.1 Thermoanaerobaculia bacterium | reverse complement strand
GAGCCGCTCGACCCGAGCGGCGGTGGAGATCCCGTGCAGGCGCATCTGAAAGTTCCAGAAGAGCGGCAGACCCTCGCCGATGCGCGCGAGATCGAAGAGCAGGTGGCGCGGGTGCAGGTCGAGGTGAGGCCGGCCGAGCGTCCGCGAGTACTCGAGCAGCGCCTGGACCACCTGTCGGAACGCGGCGAGCTTGACGGTGAACACTTCGACCGCGTCCGAGCCGGAACCGTCTCCTTCGAAGAGCCAGCGCGGTCGTCCCGTGCCGCCTTCGAGCGCCGAAGGCTTCTGTTCGCGGGCCGCGGCGGCGAGGGCGGCGGCACCGGGCTTGCCCGTAAAGAGCGTGTCCGGCGGCCGCCCCCCGAGCAGATCGGAGAACTCGTCCAGGTCGAAAGGATCGAGCCCGGTCACGAGAAACGGTCCGCCGGAGAAGGTCAAGGGCGCCCAGCGGTCCTCCCAGAAGGGTCGCGGGCGAGCGCCCGAAGCGACCGCGGCGCGGAACTCTTCTCCGGCACGGATGCAATCGGGGCAGGGAAACGCCGACTGCACTCGATCCGCCTCCGCTCCGCTTCCCGCCAGCGCCTCGCCGAGATCTCGCGCCAGGTCCGCGGCCGAGAGGACGCCTTTTCCGGCGAGCTCGGACGGAACCTCGAATGCATAGAAGGGAGTGTCCGGGCCCTCCTCGGCGCAGGCGCGGCATCGCAGGAAGCGCTCGAGCGAACCGGAGAAGAGAGGGAGTCCCGCCTGACCGAGCCGCGCATCGTCGCGGCAGGTTTCGAGTGCGCCGCCGCACCGCGGGCACGGGGGGCTGAAGAAAATGCGTCCGATCCGGCAGAGCAGCAGGGGGGCCAGCCTCGAATCCGAGGAAGAAGCGGAAGCCGGCCGGATCCACCGGGGCACGAAGCGGCTCGACCGCTCGAGCTGTGCGAGCCGGCTCGCCTCCGCCGCCCAGCGATCTTCGATCATCGGGTTGGACCAGCCCGATGCCTCGTGCAGCGCGGCGGGACGGTAGGCGTTTCGCGGCAGCTTGACCGCACAGAGTTCGACGACCGTTTCGGCGTCCCCTTTGATCACTCCGAGCAGGACTCGGGCGAAGTCGTCGTCGTCCGACAGCGTCAGAAAGGGGTCCCCGCCCGCCTCCGTCGAACCGGAGAGCGCTATCTGGAGGGAAAAGGGACCGCCCGAGAGCGGGAGGATCGGCGCGGACTCTATCCTCGAGTCGGTTGCCGGTTCTTCCGTCGCGCGGCGCACGGCGCGATTGTAAGGGATCGTCGGCACGCCGGAACGGGACCGCCCCTCCGCCTCGGGGGCGAGGGCCCTTCGCCTCCTCTTTATTCCATCAACAGGGCCATCCCGGCCAGCCGCTCGAGCGAGGCCTCGACGGCGTCCCCGCCGAAGGCGCGGCGTCGCTCCAGCTCCCGCACCGGAAACCCGCCGGAGTCGGTCAACGAGAATTCCTCCCGCTCGACGGCCGAGACGAGGAGCAGGACGAGATCCCCGCGATCGCGCGTTCCGTCGCAGTGCGTGAGAACGAAACGGTCGAGGTCGTCGAGCTTGACGTTCTCGTGGAGGAGGGTCGTCACGCGCGCGTCTTCGGCCGCCTGGATGCGCGCCAGCGCCGCCGCGCGCGGCCGCTCGGGCGGCCGGAGGGAAAACGACGGCGGCCGGCGGGAAAGGCGGAGGAAACCGGACAGGCAGCATCGCAGAAGAATCGGAGGCAGATCCTCGGTTGAGGCCCCCGGCTCCCCCTCGCCGGCGAGGAGTCGCGCTTCCTTCCAGAGCTCTTCGAACGAGAGGAACCCCGGCGCGCGCCGGGCGAGCGCCGCGAGAGCGCCCTTCATCAGCGGCCGGTTCGTGGTTATCCGTTTGCCGGTCTGCGTGACGAACTCTTCCGGCGCATCGGAAGTGACGTCGGGTTCGGGTCGCGCGGGCCAGGCGTTCGCCGACGCGAAGAGAGCCCGCACCGCACCGGCGTCGGGCGATTCGGTCCGGGGGACGCCCGCGCGGCTCAGCAGGCTGCGGCGAAACGTTCGATTGCAGAGATAGTCGAGGTACTGCTCCCGCACGATCCGGTTCTCGAGCTGGCCGAGCGCGTCGGCGACTTCTTTCGAGAGGTTGTTGTCCCACGGCATGGCGCCCGCGGCCCCCACGTACTGCAGATCCGCCGCGGCAGTGCGCTCGGCGAACTCGGTGAAGTAGATCGGGCAGTTATTTTCCTCGAGGTATTCATGAAAGAAGTAGGAGTCCCCAGTGCCGGCCAGCTCCCGGGCGAGGACCTCGAAGACCGCGCGGTGGGTGCCCCCCTCCTCCGCGGCAAAGCGGGTGAGGAACTGGAGGATCCCGCGTGCCTGTTCGATCCTTTCGGACGTCCGGGTCAGGCTCCGCACGTGAAAGAGCATCATTTCCCGGAGCATCTCCTTCCGGTGCCAGCCCGGGTACGTGTTGTAGCTGACGTAAGCGATGCCGCCGGGCGCGAGATGGCGCCGGCAGAGCCGCAGAAGGAGGTTCCCAGTCTCCGGCGGCACCCACGAGTACACGCCGTGGCAGACGACGTAGTCGAACTCGCCGATGTCCTCGGGGACGAGAGCGAAATCGGCCGCCAGCAACTTCACGTTGTCGAGGCCGGCGCCCTTGCGCCGCTTCTCTCCCTCCGCGATCTGACGCGCGGATCCGTCGACTCCGAGAAAGGAGGCGCCGGGGAGCGTCGTCGCCATCGCCATCACGTTGTCTCCGCGCGCGCAGCCGAGCTCGAGGACGCGGCAATGCGCGGGATCGGGTGACTCGATTCCGAACAGAGCGGCGATCGCGGCCATGTGATCGGGGTGCGTGTCGGCGACGGCCTGGCTGTCGTAGGGGATCTCGTCGTAGCTCGTCGCGGTCGGTGCGGGGCTTCCCGGGAAGAGTCGGGCGGCGGGTCCCGTTTCGGTTCGGAAAATTTCGGCGGGCATGGAGCTTTCTTGCGTGAT
>DATNMZ010000102.1:0-3167 GCA_035602095.1 Thermoanaerobaculia bacterium | reverse complement strand
CGTCCACGGAGGCGTCCCGCTTCTGCACGCCCGGAAACACGATGAAGTCCTTCCTGTAGTGCAGGTCGAGCTGCTTCCCTCCCGCGCCCGTGAAAGTCAGGTTGTCGGGCACCTTCGGGGTGATCGCGACGAGCGGGACCTTCTGGATCCATCCCCCGCCCGGCGCCGCCGGCTCGAGTCCCATCGCCTCCATCTCGGTCGAGACGTACTCGAGCGCGAGGCGGTCGCCGCGCGTCGAAGGGGCTCTTCCCTCGAGGAGATCGGACGCGAGGAACTTCGTGTGGGCGCGGAGGGCCTCCTGCGTGATCGCGGCCGCCGCGGCCTTTTCTGCGGCCGTCACCGACGATGGCGCCGGGCGCGACGCCGCCGGCAGGGCGAGAAGGACCAGAGCGAGAAGCGTCATGGGGTCATCCTTTCTCCCCTTCAGTGCGGGACCGCGGGCGTCGGAGCGGGCGCTGGCGCTTCTCGCGCGGACTCGGTCGATGTGGTCCTGGCGGCGTGAGGCCCCTTGTCGGCTGGAGACCCTTCCTCCCGGCGCGGCTCGTCTTTCGGCATCGGCTTGCGGGGCATCATGCCGTCCCGCATCGCCGCGTGGTAGACGAAGCACGCCATCACCACGGAGGCCTGCATCAGGTCCTCCCTCTGAAGGCGCTCGTAGACGTCGACGTTCGTGTGGTGCGTCCTCGTCTCGTATTCGACCTCGTCCTGGATGAACTGAAATCCGGGCAGGCCGACCGAGTCGAAGGAGAGATGGTCCGTTCCACCCGTGTTGCGGTTGGAGACCGTCGTGACTCCGAGATCTCGGAGCGGCTCGATCCATCGCTCGAAGATCGGGGCGGCGGCGACGTTCTCCTGGGTGTAGACGCCGCGGACCTTGCCAGTCCCGTTGTCCAGATTGAAGTACGCCGAGAGCTTCGCATGCTCCGGCTTGACGGTCACCGGGCCCGTCGGCGTGCGCAGGAAGGAAGGAAGATCGGCGTCGGCCGGCGGCGTCTTCGGCTCCGGGCGCGAAGCGAAGTGCTGCGAAACGTAGGCCCGCGAACCCAGAAGTCCCTGCTCTTCGCCGCTCCAGAGCGCGATGCGGATCGTGCGCTTTGGATGGATGTCCAGCGCTTTCAAGATGCGCACGGCTTCCATCGCCACCGCGACACCCGCCCCGTTGTCGGTCGCCCCTGTCCCCCCGTGCCAGGAATCCATGTGGCCTCCGAGCATCACGACCTGGGGGTTCTTGTCCGTGCCGGGAATCTCGGCGACCGTGTTGTACGCGAGCGGATCGTCCTCGTAGAAACGGGTCCGGATGTCGACCTCGAGCTGCACACTCTCCTTGCGTTCGAGGATCCGTGCGAGCCGGCCGTAATGTTCGATGGCCATGACGACGCGGGGCACGGTCGGCGGCGCATCTTTCTTGTAGCCGTTGCTCGCCCCCTGCACGCGGAACGTGCCGCCGTCGAGCGCCCCCGGCTCCAGGACCGCGGCGACCTTCTCCTCGGCGAGGAACTTGTCGAGGGATCGCTGGAACTGCCGGCGCTTGAGGAACTCCTCGCGATTGAAGGGCTGGCCGCCTCGCGGGCCGGGCGTGGCGCCGGGAATCTGATAGAGGCCGAGCTCCCCGAGCCCCTTGTCGTCGTAACGTTCCGAGAGGGCCTTCTCCTGCGGCCGGACCTCCCGCGTCTCCCCGACGAGCACGATCTTCCCGGCCAGCGTGCCCTTTTCCTTCTTGAGATCCTCTTCCGTCGCCAGCTTGACCTTGACGGCGGCGGCGCGGATGGGCCCGTTCGTGCCCGGCGTCCAGGCCACCGGGAGCGCGAGCAGCTCCGCCGTGTCCGGCGAAAGCATCCGCACCCGGCACTCTTCATAGCTCCAGCCGCGGCCGAAAGGGCCCCAGCTCTCGAGATGCGCGTTCGCGAGGCCCCAGTCCGCCAGCTGCTGGCGCGTCCATTCGTTGGCCCTCTTCATGTTGGGAGAGCCCGTCAGACGCGGCCCGATCGAGTCCATCAGGCGGCTGGCGGTTTCCATGACTTTCGAATGCCGGAACCCTTCCTGGCGGATCCGGGTCACCGCATCGAGATCCACGCGCTCCTGCGAGGAGGCGGGAAGCGCCGGCAGAACGAGGGAGAGTGCGAGAACCGAAGAAACGAGCTTCAATCTTGCCTCCTTGCGTCGGCCTCGCGACCGTCGAACCGCGCGGCCCGAGCGGACGAAGCCTATCTTCGGAACGACGCGGCCGGAAGGGGGAAGATTACAGGGAGGAAGTTGTCAGTTGTCAGTTGTCAGTTGTCAGTTATCAGTTTTCAGTTTCGTTTCCCGTTTCCCGTTTCCCGGCCCCCGACTTCCCTCTGGCTACGCCACCGCGAACAGCGTCAGCGCGAAACGCGCGCTGCCGTCGATCCACTGCTCCACCGACCGGAACCCCGCCCGGCGCCCGGACGCGATCACGTCTTCCGCGGTGTACTTGTAGGAGCTCTCCGTCCAGATGAACTCGTCCCGCTCGAACCGCACGCTCGTTTCCGCGCGCTCGATGCGCACCTCCTGCGCCCGCTTCGAGACGAGGCGCATCTCCACCCGTCCGGCCACGGGGTCCCAAACGGCGCGGTGGTCGAAAGCGGAGAGGTCGAAGTTGGCGAGAAGCTCCGTGTTGATCCGGACGAGAAGATTCTTGTTGAAAGCCGCCGTGACTCCGAGGGGGTCGTCGTAGGCCAGGAGCAGCTCCGCCTCGGGCTTGACGAGATCGGCCCCGAGAAGGAGGGCGTCGCCCGGCGCGAGCGCCGCGCGGATCCCCGCGAGAAACTCGTGCGCCGCGGGAGGATCGAAGTTGCCGATGTTCGAGCCGAGGAACAGCACGAGCATCGCGCTTCCGTCGGCGCGCTGCAGCGCGGCGCGGCGCAGTCCCTCCTCGTAGGTCGCGCGGTGGCCGACCACGGAAACGTGCCGGAGCCGGCCGAGCGTGCGTTCCGAGAGCTCGAGCGCCACCGGGGAGATGTCGATCAAGTGGACCGACACGCGGCGGAGACCGCTCCGCAGCTCCTCCGCCAGCATGGCGATCTTTCCGCCGCTCCCGCACCCGAGCTCGACCAGTGTGAGCGGTTCCGTGAATGAGGACACGACCTGCGGGGCGAAACTGGAGAGGAGCCGCGCCTCCGCCCGCGTGATCCGGTACCAGGGCAATC
>DATNMZ010000101.1:0-10673 GCA_035602095.1 Thermoanaerobaculia bacterium | reverse complement strand
AAGCTCGGCGTCCACGTCGTCGCCCTGCCGGAGAACGTCGGATTCGCGGCAGGGATGAACGCGGGAATCGAAGCGAGCGCCGGCCGGTACGTCCTCGCGTTGAACCCCGACTGCCGGCTCGAGCCGGATTTCGCCGCGGTTCTCGTCCGCCGCCTGGACGAGGCGCCGGACGCCGGTTCCGCCTCGGGGAGGCTGCTGCGGGGCGCCGGTCCGGCTCTCGCGCCGACGGGACTCCTCGATTCGGCCGGGATCCTCTTTACGGCGGCAGGGCGGCACTTCGACCGAGGCGCCGGAGAACCGGCGGCCGGCCTCTATGAGCGAGAAGAGGCGATCGCCGGCACGAGCGGCGCGGCCGGGTTCTACCGCCGCGCCGCACTCGACGATGCGAGGATCTCGACCGGATACTTCGACGCGGACTTTTTTCTCTACCGGGAAGACGCGGACCTCGCCTGGCGGTTGCGCAACCTCGGATGGAGGTGCCTCTACGCGCCGGCGGCCGTCGCGTACCATCGCCGCCGCAACCTCCCCGAAAGGCGGCGGGCGATGACGGCGCTCGCGAACCTGCACTCGGTGAAGAACCGCTTCCTGCTGCGAGTCAACAACCAATCGGCCGGCGAAGCCCTTGCGACCCTCGTCCCGACCCTGGCCCGGGACGCGCTCGTTCTGGGAGCATGCCTGACGATCGAGCGCACGTCGCTTCCGGCATTCCGATGGCTCTGGTCGAACCGGAAACGTCTCTGGGCGAAGCGACGAGAGATCCGGTCGAAGCGGGCCGCGCGAAAGCACCACACGGAGGGAGCCGGGAAACGGGAAACGAACTGACAACTGACAACTGACAACTGATAACTGTGAGCTGACAGCTGATAGCTGATAGCTTTTCTGGCCGTGCGGCTCGCCATTCTCGGAACACGCGGAATCCCCGCCCGGTACGGAGGATTCGAGACGCTCGCCGAGGAGCTTTCCGCCCGCCTGAGCGCGCGGGGACATGACGTCACGGTCTACACGCGGACGCGGTACGCGGCTCCGGGCGTCGAACGCTGGCGCGGAGCGCGCGTGCGCGTCCTGCCGACGATCCCGACGAAGTACCTCGACACGGTCGCGCACGGGTTTGTGTCCGGGATCGACGCCGCGCTCGAGCGCTACGACGCGGTGCTCGTCTGCAATGCGATCAACGCCGCGACCTCTTTTCTACCGCGGCTCTCCGGGAAGACTCGAGTCGTCTTGAACGTGGACGGTCTCGAGCGCAACCGGCGCAAGTGGAGTTTTTTCGGACGCGCCGCCTACCGGATCTCCGAAAAGCTCTCGACGATTCTTCCGGACGCCGTCGTTTCGGACGCGCGGGTGATCCAGGAGTACTACCGGGACCGCTACGACTTTCCGACCGAGTTGATCGCGTACGGCGGGGACCTTCCCCAACCGCGCGGCAAAGAGACCCTCGACCGGTTGGGTTTGTGGCCCGAGGAATACGCCCTCTACGTCTCCCGCCTGGAGCCCGAGAACAACGCCCTCGAAGTCGTTCAGGCCTATCGAGGCGTCCCCGGCGACCGGCCACTCGTCGTGGTCGGAGACGCCCCCTATGCTCACGACTACATCGCCCGAGTCCGAGCGGCCGCCGACCCGCGCGTGCTCTTCCCCGGGGCAATCTTCGGCGAGGGTTACCGGGAGCTCCTTGCCCACGCCGCCGTCTATGTCCAGGCGACGGAGATCGGCGGGACGCACCCGGCCCTGGTCGAGGCCCTCGGGTACGGCCGGGTCGTCTGTTACCACCGGTCTCCGGAAAACGAAGAGGTGGCGGCCGGCGCGGGTCTGGCCTTCGACATCCGCCAGCCCGAAACCCTGACCCGGCTGCTGACGGCTGTCCTGGATGATCCGGCGGCGGCCTCCGTATGGAAAGAGCGGGCCAGGAACCGGACGGAAGAACGGTATCGTTGGGAGGATGTTGCCGACCGATACGAAGCAGTTCTTGAAGGACGGCGGCCCATCTCATAACATCCGGCCCGCCCGTCGCCGGACTCGGGGCGGACTCATTCGATGCTAAAGCAGAAAGCGCGCGCGATCGCCCTCGGAGTGCTGGCCGGCGACCTGGCGCTGACCGCGCTCTCCCTCCCCGTGGCCTACATGATCCGCCACGGCGTTCTCACCTCGATTTCGCCGACGCTTTTCCCGACTCCGCTCCATCCCTTCGATCGGTACCTCTTCCTCCTCGTGCTGATCCTGCCGTTCTGGACCGTGATGCTCTCGGTTGCCGGGTTCTATCGGAGCCACCGGACGCTGCCTCTCGCCGAGGAGATCTGGGGGGCGACGAAAGTCGCTTTCGGCGGCACCGCCGTTCTCGCGCTCGTCGTGTACGGGCTGCGGCTCGAGTTCGTGAGCCGCTGGCTTCTCGTGGTGTTCGCGATCGTCAACTTCGCGTTCCTGGCGACGGAGAAGGTCGCGTTGCGCCTTCTCTCGCGGTGGGTCCGCGCGCGCGGCTACAACTTCCGAACGGTGCTTCTGGTCGGCACCGGCCAGAAGGCCGCGCAGCTGGCCGATTTTCTGGAAGCGCATCCGCACTGGGGCTTCCGCGTGATGGGTTATCTCGACGACGACAACGGAGGCGAGATCCGCCGGGCGGCGCGCTGGCCGTGCGTCGGGAGAATCACCGACTTCGAGGCCGTGCTTCTGCGGGAGGTGGTGGACGAAGTCGTCTTCGTGATCGAGAAGGGGAAGCTGGGCGCCTACGAGGAGGCTCTGCTCGTCGCGGAGCGGCACGGCGTGCCCGCGCACGTTTCCCTGGACATCTTCCCGCACATTCTCGCGCGTCCCGTGCTCGAGGAGCTCGACGGCGTCCCTCTCCTCTCCTTCACGACGACGCCCTCGAACCCGACCCATCTCGTCATCAAGCGGGCGCTCGACCTGGCCGTCTCCCTCTTCCTCTTTGTCGTGACTCTTCCGATCCAGCTGCTCGCGGCGATCGCCATCAAGCTGACCTCTTCCGGCCCGGTCTTCTTCCGGCAGGTTCGGTGCGGCTTGAACGGCCGCCATTTCACTCTCCTGAAATTCCGGACGATGGATGCCGGCGCGGAGCAGCGCCTCTTCGAGGTCTCCCATTTGAACGAGATGTCGGGACCGGTCTTCAAGATGTCGAAGGACCCGCGGCTGACGATGGTCGGGCGCATCCTTCGGCGGCTTTCGATCGACGAGCTGCCGCAACTCGTAAACGTGATCCGGGGCGACATGAGCCTCGTCGGTCCCCGGCCACCGCTGCCGGAGGAGGTCGCCCACTACGAGCCCTGGCAGCGGCGCCGGCTTTCCATGAATCCGGGCTTGACGTGCCTCTGGCAGGTTTCCGGCCGCAATGAGGTGGACTTCGACCGCTGGATGGCCCTCGATCTGAAGTACATCGACACCTGGTCGCCGATGCTGGACTTGAAGATCCTGCTGAAGACGGTGCCGGCGGTTTTGAGCGGAAGGGGAGCGAGGTAGGAGACGAGTTGTCAGTTATCAGTTATCAGTTATCAGTCATCGGTTCCGTGGGGGCCCGCCCCGGGAACTGAAAACTGAAGACTGACGACTGACAACTACCTGACTACCTGTTCCCCCCGCCTCGCGGTCCTCCGTCGCTCTCGCTTTCCTTGAACAGGTACTTGATCGAGGCCTTCGGGATCAGCAGATTGGGTCCGCGCTCGCGGTTGACCTTGAGACAGTGCTTGTCGTACCACTCGATCCACCCATGGATCTGCTCGCCGTCGGTCAGGACGACCACCATCGGCGTCTTGGCGGCCATCTGCTTGAGGTAGTAGTAGCTCTCGGCGTTCGTCTGCTCGGCGGGTGACTGCTTGCGCTGGGCAAACGAGCGGGTCGGGTAGCGCTCGGAGAGCTCCGACAGGTTGGGGCGAATCAGCTTGCGGTTTCCCGGCGCCTCGTCGTCGCCACGGGAGGCGCCACCCGCGTGAATACCCTTCGGCACGATGTTTCTCGGACCCCCTGAACTCGGTAGGTTCTCTGGGGACTAAACGGCGGCCTCCGGGAAATTATTCTCGGGCTTTCGGGGGGCGGACGGGGATTCCAGGGCGGGGCGTCCCCCCTCGTCCTCGTAGGCCAGGCAGCACATGAGCCGCCCGCACATCCCCGATATTTTCGAAGGGTTTAGCGACAGGTTCTGGTTTTTGGCCATCTTGATCGTGACGGGGTGAAAGCCCTTCAGAAAAGTGGAGCAGCAGAGGGTCAGCCCGCAGGGCCCCAGCCCCCCGCGCATCTTGGTTTCGTCCCGCGGCCCGATCTGGCGCATCTCGATCCGGGTGGGGTACTTGGACGCCAGGTCGGCGACGAGCTTGCGGTAGTCCACTCGCGTCTCGGAAGTGTAGAAAACGGTGTACTTGCGGGCGTCGAAGCTCTCCTCCGCCCGGACGAGCTTCAGGGGAAGCCGCTTTTCCGCCGCGGCTTCCAGGGTGTCCGAGAAGAACTGCGTCTCCCGGCCGACTTTTGCCCGGTAGTTCGCGAGATCCCCGTCATTGGCGATCCGGACGAGCCGCCGGGCCTCCCGGAGCTGGCATTGCTTCACGATCATCGGGTGGAGCGTCGTCACCTGGGCGTACTCGAGCCCCTGGTCTCCCTCGACGATGACCCGCTGCCCCTTTTCCAGGCTTGCCCCCTGGGTTTCGCAGAAGACGACCCGTCCATCCTCGTGGTCGTTGACCCGGATGCCGACGTAGTGGCCCCCGGGGTTGTATGAATTTCCAGTCGTGCAGCCGCCGCAGCCGGACATTGGAACCCCCTGTAAACATTTACCTTAACATGGCTTCCGGAGGCGCCGCCGCGAGGCCGCGGTCATTCGATAGCCGCGAGCAGGCGCTCCAGAAGCAGCGCCGGCGTTGCCGGCTCGAGCTCCCGGGCGCCTTGCGGAACACCTCCCGGCCGGGAGCAGAGAAAGACGGGCGGGGGCGCCGGGTTCTCGTCCCGGATTTCTCGGAGGATCTCTCGATCGGCCTCCCCGGTCAGCAGGAGGATGGCGTCCACGCGCCGGTTGCGGCCGAGCTTTTCCAGAGCCTCCTCGGCGTCGCGGGCGCGCAGGATCTCGACGGAAGGGGAGAGCGCGGAGAGCCCGTCGACTTCGGGACCCGGCGGGGCGACGACCAGGACCGTCAACACGGCGGATTCATTCGACCCAGAGGCTGGCCCCGCCGCCCGGCCGGGCCTGCTCGGAGTCGCTGCGGGCGAGATAGAGCTGAAACGTGTAGAGACCCGGACGGTCGGGCGCGAACGGAAAGACGAACTCGCGGCCGGGCAGCACGCGCACCCGGTCCTCGGTCGTCATTCCGACGACCGTCATCGAGACTTGACCCGCCGGCACGTATGCGAGAGTTGCGCGCGGATACGAATAGCTCGTCCTGGCCGTCGCTTCCTCGCGCGTCATCGGGCGGGGCGGCTCCTCTCGCGCAATCGTGACGAAGCGCAGCCGCCATCCGGCCGACGCCTTCCCCGAGACCGTGACCCCCACGCGCAGCGGGTCGGTGGCGGAGAGCGTCACGCGGTCGAGGAGGCGGGTCAGGAACTCCTGCGACATCTGAAACCGGCCGGCCCGGATGGCGTATCCGACCCCGACGTGCGTCGCGTCGGGATCGAGGATCGTCTGCCGGTGCCCATCTCTCGGCGGCCGCTCTTCCATCATCTGCTCCTGTCCCGAGAGCGCCAGGGAGATCGTGGACTCCGAGAACCTCGATCCGGTGGTCACCCAGGAGACGGAGTTCTCCGAGTTGATTCCGAAAACGCCAGCGAATCCCATGCGGCCGTAGGGAGGGACGCCGTCCATGAGGTAGTGCCCCCGGCTCCTTTCCTGGATCTGGCGCGCGCAGAACGCGTCGGCGACCCGCGAGGCGGCTTCGTCCCAGGCAACGGGGGGCAGCCCGAAGCGCGCGCGGTCCTCGTTGATCCGGGCCAGAACGGCAGCCTTGACGGGGTCCGCGGGCCGGAACGGGTCGGGCAACCTCTCCGAGAGGGGACGCTCGAGATGCGGTGCGCGCACGCGGAGACGGGCCGCGGAGCCGGCGGAGGCAGGGCTCGCGGATTCGCGCAAGGCGCCGCCGGAGAGAGCGAGCACGAGGCCGAATCCCGCAGCCAGTCGTGCTAGTTTCATCATCCGCCACGGGGGAACGCCGGCCTTCTCCGGTAGCTTCCCGGAATCTCGAGGCAAGAGGGAAGCGCGATGGCGTCGATCCGGTTCGGGACTTCCGGCTGGCGGGCCGTTCTCGCCGAGGACTTCACCTTCGGCAACGCGCGCCGCGTCGTCGCCGCGATCGCGCGGACGCTCGAGCAGGACGGCAGGCGCGGAGAGCTCCTTCTGGTGGGGTTCGACACCCGCTTTCTCGCCGGGCGGTTCGCCGCCGAGGCGGGCCGGATCTTCCTGCGGGCGGGTTTTCCCGCGGAGATCTCCGCGCGCCCGATCCCGACGCCCGTTCTCGCGTTCGAAATCCTGCGGCGCCGGGCGGCCGGAGCCGTCAATTTCACGGCGAGCCACAATCCGCCACAGTACCTCGGAATAAAGTTCTCGACTTCCGATGGCGCGCCGGCGCTGCCGGAGGTGACGCAGCGGATCGAGGCGGCCCTCGGGTCGATCGGTGAGCTCCCCCCGCCCGCGCCGGACCCGGTCCCGGAGTTCGACCCCGCGCCTCCCTACCTGGCAGAGCTCCGGCGAAAAGTCCGCGGCGAGGATGTCGCGCGCGGGATGCCGCATTTCACCCTCGACTTCCGTTACGGCACCTCGGCCGGGTTCCTGGACGCGTATCTCGAAGGCGCCGGCGCGAAGTTGGAAGGGCTCCACGGAAAGCCGGATCCCCTGTTCGGCGGGGAGTCTCCCCAGTGCGGCGAGAAAGAGCTCGTCGGACTCGGTCGGGCGGTTGTGACCAACGGTTCGCGGCTCGGCCTCGCCTGCGACGGCGACGCCGACCGCTTCGGAATCTGCGACGAGACGGGCGCGTACGTGCAGCCGAACGAGATCCTCGCTCTTCTCGCCGCTGATCTGCTCGGCCGCAAGGGGCGCCGGGGCGGGATTGCCCGCAGCGTCGCCACCACGCACGCTCTCGATGCGATCGCGGCGCGCTACGGCGTGCCGCTGTACGAGACGCCGGTCGGGTTCAAGTACATCGGCGAAAAGCTGATCGCCGGCGAGATCGTCTTCGGAGGGGAAGAGAGCGCCGGCCTGACCGTCGAAGGCCACGTGCCGGAGAAGGACGGGATTCTCGCCGACGCGCTGGTCGCCGAGATGGCCGGCGCGACCGGCAAGACGCTCCGCGAGCTCAAGGAGGACCTCCGGCGCGAGATCGGGCCATTCGTCTCGACGCGCGTGGATCTGCCGCTCACTTCCGGAGAGCGCGCCGCGCTCGCGCGCCGCCGGGCGTCGCCTCCCGACTCGCTCGCGGGCCGCAAGGTGGCCTCGGTCAACCTCCTGGATGGATTGAAGTTGATTTTCGCGGACGGTTCGTGGATTCTGGTTCGAGAGTCCGGGACGGAGCCCGTCGCCCGGGTCTACGTGGAAGCGAAATCGGCCGCAGACGTCTCGTCGCTGGCGGAGGCGGCCCAGGGGCTGCTGAAGGAGTGAAACGGATTTGAGCTTCCTGATCGAAGGGGTCCTCGCGCGCGAGATCCTCGATTCGCGCGGGAACCCGACGGTCGAGGTCGAGGTCCTGCTCTCCGGAGGCGCCACGGGCCGGGCGGGAGTTCCCTCGGGAGCTTCGACGGGCGAGCGCGAAGCGCTCGAGCTGCGGGACGGCGATCCGAAACGGTACGGGGGGAAGGGCGTCCGGAAAGCCGTCGCGCACGTCAACGGCGAGATCGCCGCCGAGATCCTCGGCGCGGACGCGCGGGACCAGGCCCTCCTCGACCGGATTCTGGTCGAGCTCGACGGAACGGCGAACAAGGGCCGCCTCGGCGCGAATGCGATCCTCGGCGTCTCGCTGGCGGTGGCGCGCGCGGCGGCGGAAGCCTCCGGGCTCCCCCTCTACCGTTATTTCGGCGGCGCGGACGCCCGCACCCTGCCGGTCCCGATGATGAACGTGATCAACGGCGGCGTGCACGCCGACAACCGGCTCGACCCGCAGGAGTTCATGGTCTGTCCCGTCGGCTTCGAGCGCTTCTCGGAGGCGCTTCGCGCCGGAGTCGAGGTCTTTCACGCGCTCAAGGCGAAATTGAAGAAGAAGGGCCTTTCGACCGCGGTCGGGGACGAAGGCGGGTTCGCGCCGGACATCTCCTCGTCTCGAGAGGCTCTCGACCTCCTGATCGACGCCATCGAGGCGGCCGGCCACCGCGCCGGCAAAGACATCGTTCTGGCGCTCGACCCCGCGGCCTCCGAGTTCTTCCAGAAGGGAAAATACGTCCTGGCGGGAGAGAAGAAGACGCTTTCGTCGGAGCAGATGGTCGCATACTGGGCAGATCTCGCGAAGAACTACCCGATCGTCTCGATCGAGGATGGTCTCGCAGAAGGCGACCGGGACGGCTGGATTCTCGCGACGCGGGAGCTCGGCGGAAAGATGCTCCTGGTCGGTGACGACGTGTTCGTCACGAATCCCGGAATTCTCGCGCGCGGGATCGCGGACGGGATCGCCAACGCCCTGCTCGTGAAGTTGAACCAGGTCGGGACCGTGAGCGAGACTTTCGAGGCCGTGAGGATCGCCCAGACCAACGGGTATCGCACCATCGTCTCCCACCGTTCCGGAGAGACCGTGGACGACACGATCGCGGACCTCGCGGTCGCCGTGAACAGCGGACTGATCAAGACCGGATCGGCCTGCCGGGGCGAGCGCCTCGCCAAGTACAACCGGCTCCTGGTCATCGAGGAGGAGCTCGGTCCCGCGGGCGTATTTGCCGGACGGAACGCGTTCTCGAGATGAGAGAGAGCCCCGCTCCGCCGCGCGCTCCGCGTCCCTTCCTGACGTTCTTCGTGTCGCTCGGCGCCTCCTCTGTCCTTCTCGGGATGCTCCTCCTCTGGGACCACAAGGTCCTGGAGCTGCGCAACGCGCGGGAGGAGGTGAAGCGGCTCGACCTGCAGATCGCACAGCGGGCGGAAGAGAACGAGACTCTTCGCCTCGCGATCGAAGCGGCGAGCCGGCATCAGTTCCCTGCGGAGAAGGCTGCGCGGGAAGAGCTCCATCTGGTTCGGCCCGACGATCTGGTCCTGCTCTATCCGGCGGGCTCGCTCTCTCCGCAGGGCAGCGACGCGAAACCTGTCGAGAAGAAACCCACGCCGGGCGGGTAGGCTTCACGGCTTTCGGCCGCGGCGTTCGCACCGCGAACAGGCGGCCGAGAGAGCGCTTCGCTTGGGACAATGCGGGGAACCGGGACTCTCCGAAATCTCTTGACGCGCCGCGGGACGATTGAAAAGATCCGGGAGAACTCTCTTCGGAATATTGACAGGAGGTCGGAATGCCCAGGAACGTCCTGCGCGCACTGCAGCTCGGGCTCTGCCTTGCGGTCGCTTCTCCCATTCTCCTGGCCCAGTCTCAGGCCACCACCGGGGTCATTCAGGGGACGGTCACCGATCCCAACGGCGGCCCGCTGCCCGGGGTTGCCGTCGCGCTGCGCAACGTCGCCACCAACTTCGAGCAGGACGTGACGACCGATCGGGAGGGCCGCTTCCGGGGGGTGCTCCTGCCGCTCGGTCCCTACCGGCTCACGGTTTCGGCGCAGGGATTCCGCACTCTCGTGCGGGAAGGCCTGCAGCTCGAGGTCGGGCAGACGATCAACCTGGCGCTCCGGCTGGAGCTCGCGACGGTGTCGCAGGAGGTCCGGGTTACGGCGGAGGCGCCGGTCATCGAGACCGCCCGAACGGAGGGCGCCACCCGAATCAACCAGCGGGCGGTCGAGAACCTGCCCAACAACGGCCATAACTTCCTCGATTTCACGAAGCTGACTCCCGGCGTCAGCACGGTCCAGGGCCCCGACGGCGACGAGCTCTCGATCAACGGCCAGAAGGGGATCCAGAACAACGTCTCCGTCGACGGCGCCGACTTCAACAACCCGTTCTTCGGCGAGCAGCGCGGCGGTCAGCGGCCGGTGTTCACGTTCAACCTGGACGCGGTCCAGGAGGTGGTGGTCGTCGCGGACGGGGCGAACGCGGAGTTCGGACGCTCGTCGTCGGGCTTCGTGAACGTCATCACCAAGTCGGGAACCAACGATACCCATGGCAGCGCCCATCTCTATTACAAGGACCACCATCTCTCGGCGCGCCCGCAGAATCCGGACGGCAGCCGCTCTCCCGAGTTCGACTCCAATCAGTACCAGGCGGGGGCCACCCTCGGGGGACCGATTAGTCGCGACTCGCTCTTCTATTTCCTGGGCGCCGACTATCAGCGCGGGAGGACGACGAAACAGACGACCCCGAGCCGCATCGAGCCGCAGGTCGTGGCCGCGTTCGCGGCGCTCGGAAGCCCCGGCGAGAATCTCCCGATCGAGCGGACGAACGACGCGCGCGTCTTCCTCGGGAAAGTGGACTGGCAGGTCAGCTCCAGCAACCTCGCGACCGTCCGCTACAACTACACGTGGGCGGACCAGTTGAACGGCACCTTCGACGTGGACTCCTGGGGCCGCAGCGCGAACGCGGACGAGCGGGACGACTCCCATTCCGTGACCGCCACGGTACTGTCCACGCTGCGCGGCAATCTCGCCAACGAGTTCCGCGGACAGTGGGCGCGGGAGGACCG
>DATNMZ010000100.1:0-2872 GCA_035602095.1 Thermoanaerobaculia bacterium | reverse complement strand
CTCTTCGGCGGAACGGTCAGCCGGTTCGATCAGACGACGCTCCAGGACCAGGACGTGGATCCGACCCTCGCGTATCCCGGCGCGTATCGGGGCGAGTGGACGCTGCCGCTCGTGTTCTCGCCCCGCGATCCGCGCGCGCTCTACTACGGAAATCAGTTCGTCTTCCGAACGACGGACGGGGGGCGTCACTGGGAGAAGGTGAGCCCGGACCTGACGCGAGAGACCCCTCCGATCCCGCCGACCTTGACCCCGGCAGACGCCGCCAACAGCGCCACCAAGGGCCCGCGCCGCGGGGTCGTATACACAATCGCGCCGTCGCCGCTCCAGGACGGACTGATCTGGTGCGGCACCGACGACGGCCTCGTCTGGTTGACGCGCGACGGCGGCAAGCGCTGGGCGGATGTGACGCCCCCGGAGATAACGGCGTGGTCGAAGATCGGCATCCTGGAGCCGTCCCACTTCGACGGCGAAACGGTCTACGCCGCGGTCGACCGTCACCGGCTGGACGATCTACGACCCTTTATCTACCGCACGAGGGACGGCGGAAAGACGTGGACCCGGATCACGGAAGGGATCCCGGCGGGCAGCTTCGTCAACGTCGTGCGGGAGGATCCCGACCGGCGCGGTTTGCTGTACGCCGGCGCGGAGACCGGCGTCTTCGTCTCCTTCGACGACGGAGAGCACTGGCAGCCCTTGCAGCTGAACCTGCCGAACTGTTCCGTGCGCGACATCTCGGTCGCCCATGGAGACCTCGTGATCGCGACGCACGGCCGGTCCTTCTGGGTCCTCGACGACCTGGTCCCTCTGCGGCAGATGAATTCGAAGGTCGCGCAATCGGACGTCTGGCTCTTCGAGCCGCGCGCCGCGATCCGCCTTCATCCCGCACCCTTTCAGGGAACGCCGGAGCCCGGCGACGAACCGTCCGGCGAGAACCCGCCGGCGGGCGCGATTCTCGACTATTTCCTGAAGTCTTCTTCCGCCGCTCCGGTGTCCATCGAGATCCTCGACGAACGGGCGGAGCTCGTGCGGCGCTTCACGAGCGCGGACAAGCCGCCGCCACCGGACCTTTCGAAGATCACGATTACGCCGGACTGGGTCCCCGCCGGAGATCCTCCCGCCGCTTCGCCGGGGATGCACCGCTTCCTCTGGGACTTGCGCTACACGCTCCCGGTCGAGCTGCGCAGCGCGCGAAATCCCCGGAGCGCGGGAGTCTGGGCGCCGCCGGGCCGGTACAGCGTGCGGCTGACCGCGGCCGGCCAGACGCGGACGCAGCCCCTCGTCTTGAGGAAGGACCCTCGGGTCAAGGCGTCGGAGGCGGACCTCGTGCAGGAGTTCGAGCTGGCGCGGGAAGTCGAGAGAGAGCGTTTGCGGCTCGCCTCCGCTTTGCGGCGGGCGGAGTCGCTCGAGCGAGAGCTCGCCGGCCTCCGCGGCCGGGAGCTCAAAGTCGCCGGAGCCGCCGACGCGGTGGAAGTCTTCTCGAGAGAGCTCGAGTCGGTCGCCGGCCCCGTCCCGGTGCCCGGTTCCGAGGACTTCTTCGAAGAATCGGAAGTTCCGAGGACGCTGCGCCGGATTTCCGCTTCGCTCGCCCGGCTGGCCCGCGCCGTCGAGAGCGCCGACGCAGCCCCCACGCCGGACGCGATCGCCGGCGCGCGGTGGAGGCGCGAGGCGGGCGGCGAGGCGCTCAACCGGTGGGAGGAGCTGCTGCGATCGGATCTGCCTCGGTTGAACGGAATCCTCCAGGCCGCCGGGATTCCGCCGATGGCGACGAATTGAATCGGGAGCTGTCCGTGGCGACCACCGCGCCGATGGAGGTTTCCGACGTTCGCAAATCGTTTGGAGGAATCCAGGCGCTGGACGGCGTCTCGCTCGACATGGCGGCCGGCGAGATCCTGGGACTTCTCGGACCGAATGGCGCCGGGAAGACGACACTGGTGCGAAGCGTCGTCGGACGGGTGCAGCCCGACTCGGGGAATCTCCGGGTTTTCGGGAAATCTCCAACCCATCCCGACTCGACGGCCTCGCGAGGCTGGGTCCCACAGGAGATCGCGCTCTATCCGATCCTGACGCCGAGAGAGAACCTCTGGACGTTCGGCCGCTACCAGGGACTCGCGGGGGCGCGCCTCGATGCCGCCGTTGCCGGGAGCCTCGAGTGGATCGGGCTTGCCGACCGCGCGAAGGACCGGACGAGCAAGCTCTCGGGAGGGATGCGCCGCCGCCTGAACATGGCGGCAGGGACGATCCACTCTCCGAAGTTCCTCCTTCTCGACGAGCCCACCGTCGGCGTCGATCCGCAGTCGCGCGAGCGCATCTACACGATGATCGGACAGCTCAAGGCAGACGGGGTCTCGATCCTTTACACCACGCACTACATGGAAGAAGCCGAGCGGCTCTGCGACCGGATCGCCATCATCGACCACGGCCGGATCATCGCGTCCGGCACGCGCGACGAGCTCGTGCGTTCGACGCTCGGCGTGCAACAGACGGTGCGAATCGATGCGGAGGCGCCGATCGGCCCGGCGCTTTCCGAGCGTCTGGCGCGAGTCGGCGCGAAGGTGGACGGCCGGACCGTGCTCCTTCTGGCGGACGACCCGCCCCGGCAGATCCGCGAGCTTCTCGAGGCCTTTCACGCCGGCGGCGCCGTGGTCCGGGACCTGACTTTGAAGCACGCCTCGCTGGAGGAGGTGTTTCTGCACTTAACCGGGCGGGAGCTCCGGGAATGATCCTCGCCATCGCGAAGAACCGGCTCTGGAGCCTGCGCCACGATCGGGCGGCTTTCGTTCTCGCCTTCGTTCTCCCGATCATCTTCTTCTCGATCTTCGCGGCCATCTTCGGAGGCAGCTCCGGCCGCTCGACGACGAGCCGCGTTCGCGTG